>NZ_JBHUXV010000033.1:0-89113 GCF_042669125.1 Streptomyces sp. NPDC057253
GTGATCACCGGGCGCCCCCTTTCATGTCCGCGTCCGGGTCCGCGTCCGGGTCCGCTCCCGCAGAGCCGGGATCAGGTCGGCGAGACGCTCCAGCTGCTCCTGCTGGGCGGACCGGCCCAGGGCACCGAGGCGGACGACCAGATGCCCGGCGCCCGCGGTGGCGTACCGATTCAGCTGGTCGAGGACCTGGTCGGCGGAGCCGGAGACGACCGTCTGGATCCTGCTCAGGTCCTCCAGCGGCATGCCGTAGGTGGCGCGGGCGTAGTCGTCCAGTGCGCGCCGGCCGGCGGCGGGGTCGTCGTCGAGGCGCAGGGAGACGAACAGGGCCGGGGTGATGTCCTCGGCGTGGCGGTGCGCGTCGGCCGCGGCGCCGCGGATCCGCAGGAGACCGGACGCGTAGTCGGCCGGGTCGGGAGGGTAGGGCAGCCACCCGTCGTACAGGCGGCCGGTCCGGGCGAGGGCTGCCGGTGTCGCGCCCCCGAGCCAGATCGGGGGCCCGCCGGGACGGAAGGGCCTGGTGGCGGGCGGGAGGTCGTCGTAGTGGAGGATCTCGCCGTGGAAGGAGTCGGCTCCGGACCACAGGGCCCGCCAGAGGGCGACCGTCTCGTCGAGGCGGGCGAAACGCCGTTCCCACGGGAGGTCGGACAGGGTGTAGAGGGGGCGGCCGAAGCGGCCGGGGAAGCCGGCGCCGACCGCGACGGTGAGCCGGCCGCCGGACAGGAGGTCGAGCGAGGCCAGCGTCTGCGCGGCCTGCACCGGCCGGCGAAGGAACGGCAGCAGGGCAGCCGTCCCCAGCGTGACGGTCTCGGTCGCCGGTGCCAGCGCGGCGAGCATCGTCAGGGCCTCGACGCGCGGGGTGAGCAACGAGTCGTTGACGAACAGGGAGGAGAAACCCGCCTGTTCTGCCCGGCGGCCGAAGGCCACCAGGTCGCGCGGGTCCTCGGTCAGGCCCCACTGGGCCGTGCCGGTCGGAAGCAGTACGCCGATGTCCATGGCAGCGATGCTTCCGGCCGGCGGGAATGGCGACAATTCCCTGCGGGGAATGGCCCGGGCTCCCCCGGCCGCCGTAGAACTGACCGCGTGGACTTCTCCCGCGCGCTCCGCGACCGCCGTACCCGCCGCCGGCTCAGCCAGCTCGACCTGGCGCTGCGGGCGGGCACCACTCAGCGGCACCTCAGCTTCATCGAGTCCGGCAGATCCCGGCCGGGCCGCGCCATGGTCGTACGCCTGGCCGAGTCCCTCGAACTGCCCCTGCGGGAGCGCAACGAGCTGCTGCTGGCGGCCGGATACGCGCCCGTCTACCCGGAGAGCTCGCTCGACGACCCGGTGCTCGCGCCGGTCCGTGCGGCCATCGACCACATCCTGCACGGGCATCTGCCCTATCCGGCGCTGGTCGTGGACCGCGGGGGTGATCTGATCGCCGCGAACAGCGCGTTCGAGCTGCTCACCGAGGGGGCTGCCGCCGAGCTGGTCGGGCCGGGCAGGAACGTCCACCGGCTCGCGCTGCATCCGCAGGGCCTGGCGCCCCGCATCCGCAATCTCGCCGAGTGGGGGCGCCACATCCTCGCCGGCCTCGGCCACGCGTCCGCCCTGCGGGACGAACTCGCCGGGTACCTGCCCGAGTTGGAGCCGTCCGCGGGGCCGCTCGGCTTCGCGGTTCCGCTCCGTCTGGAGTCGTCGTACGGCGAGTTGCACCTGATGACGACGGTGACCACCTTCGCCACCGCCGTGGACGTGACGCTGTCCGAACTGAAACTGGAGGCGTTCCTGCCGGCCAATCCGATGACGACCGAGGCCCTCACCGCCGCGCACACGGACCGGACGGCCGGGTAGTCCTCGACCGCTGCTCCTCGACGCTGTCCGTCTCATGGGCACGGGAACATGTGGTCGGCCCTGATCCGGCCGTCGTCGAGGACGAGAACGACCAGGCCCTCCGTCCAGTACTTCGCATCTGCCGGCCGGCACCGTGTCCCGGCCACACTTGACCACACCGTGCAGGCGGCCGAGGGCCGCGGCGGTCTCCCGGATCTCCGCGGTGGGCTGGAGGACACGGGTGCCGTCCTCGGCCCAGAGCCCTTCGACCGCCTCGCGCCGGGGTGCGGGATGGCCCCGGAGGGTCTGTCGGTGGCCTGTAGTCGCCTGTAGGCGACCTGTCGGTGGTTTGTCGGTGGGGGCTGGCACTGTCCTCGGTATGACGCGAATCGACAAGAACCCCAAGGGCGGGAACACCGCCGTATCCGTGCGGGGGCTGGTCAAGCACTACGGCGAGACCAAGGCGCTGGACGGCGTCGACCTGGATGTGCGCGAGGGCACCGTGATGGGTGTGCTCGGGCCGAACGGAGCCGGGAAGACCACCCTCGTACGGATTCTGTCCACACTGCTGAGCGCCGACTCCGGCACGGCGACCGTCGCCGGCTACGACGTGGCGCGCCAGCCCCGCCAGCTGCGCAAGGTGATCGGGCTCACCGGGCAGTACGCCTCGGTGGACGAGAAGCTCCCCGGCTGGGAGAACCTCTACATGATCGGGCGGCTGCTCGACCTGCCCCGCAAGGAGGCCCGCAGCCGGGCCGACGAGCTCCTTGAGCGGTTCTCGCTGACGGATGCCGCCAAGCGGCCGGCGAGCACCTACTCCGGCGGTATGCGGCGCCGCCTCGACCTCGCCGCCTCGATGATCGGGCGCCCCCAGGTGCTCTTCCTGGACGAGCCCACCACCGGTCTCGACCCGCGCACCCGCAACGAGGTGTGGGACGAGGTCAAGCGGATGGTCGGGGACGGCGTCACCGTCCTGCTGACCACCCAGTACATGGAGGAGGCCGAGCAGCTCGCCTCCGAGCTGACCGTCGTGGACCACGGCAAGGTCATCGCCGACGGCGCCATCGAGGAGCTCAAGGCGAAGGTCGGCGGACGCTCGCTGCGGGTACGGCCCGTCGACCCCCAGCAGCTCCGGCCGCTCGCCGGGTGGATCGACGAGCTCGGCATCACCGGGCTCGCCACCTCCACCGTGGACACCGACAGCGGCACCGTCATCGTCCCGATCCTCAGCGACGAGCAGCTGACCGCCGTGGTCGGCGCGGTCACCGCGCGCGGGGTCACGCTCTCCTCCATCACCACCGAACTGCCCAGCCTGGACGAGGTGTTCCTGTCCCTCACCGGCCACCGCGCCAGTGCCCCGCAGGACGCCACGCCCACCCTCGAGGAGGTCGCCGTATGAGCGCCGCCACCGCCACCGCCACCGCTCTCGACGCCGACGCCCGGATCCCGCTGCGCGGCCACCTGCGCCACACCGGCGCCCTCGTCCGCCGCAACCTGCTGTGGATCCGGCAGGACCCCGAGTCGATGTTCGACGCCCTGCTGATGCCGGTCGTCTTCACCCTGCTGTTCGTCTACGTCTTCGGCGGCTCGATCGGACAGGCCCTGGGCGGCGGACAGGACGGCTATGTCCAGTACGTCATCCCGGGCATGATCGCGATGATGAGCATGACGCTCTCCCAGGGCGTCGGCACCGGCTTCAGCCAGGACTTCAACTCCGGTGTCATGGACCGCTTCCGCTCGCTGCCGATCGGCCGCGGCTCGGTGCTGTTCGCGAAGATCTCCGTGGAACTGCTGCGGATGCTGTTCGCGACCACCGTGCTGATGATCGTGGCCGTCCTGGTCGGGTTCGACATCCACCACTGGGCCGGGCTGTTCGCGGCGGTCGGACTGTCCGCCGTGTTCGCCTCCTCGATCATGTGGGTGTTCCTCACCCTGGGCGTGGTCCTGAAGAACGCCCAGTCCGTGCAGGCGATGGGCTTCCTGGTGCTGTTCCCGCTCCAGTTCGGCTCGTCGATCTTCGCGCCGACGAACTCGATGCCGGGCTGGCTCCAGCACTTCACCGACTACAACCCGCTGTCCACGCTCGCCGACGCGGCCCGTGGCCTGATGGTCGGCGGCCCGGTCGCGCACGACCTGTGGGTGACGCTCGCCTGGTCGGCGGCGATCACGGCGGTGGCGGCACCGTACGCCATCCACAAGTTCCGTACGAAGAACTGACGTCCGGCGTCGGTGCGCGTCACACCAGGGCGGCGGCCTCCTCAGGGGAGAGGCCGCCGCCCTCCGCGTACGCCGACGCGTAGGCCGCGTCGCCGAGCACCGCCCGCAGGTCCTCCTCGGCCCTCCTCCGCAGGATGCGCTCGACGCTCGTCGGGGCGTGGGCGGCAGGCAGCAGTACGTCGCCGACCCGCAGGCAACGGGCGCCGTCCCGGGCGCGGGCCCCGCCCTCGGCACCGGCGAGGGCGATCGCGGCGATGTGCAGATACATGGTGCGCATGTGCGGGGCGATGGTCATCGCCAGCGGGTCCTCGGACTTCTCCAGCGCCCGGCGGGTCAGCCTCAGGCACTCGTCGAAGCAGCCGTCCATCGCCTCCAGCCAGGCTTCCGAGCCGAGGATGAAGGCGTCGAAGACGACGAAGTGGGCGATGCCGAACTGCTGGCGCAGCAGCCGCAGTTGCTCACGCGCCTCGGGGATGCGACCGGTCATGCCGAGCCGGCCGGCGAGGAACATCCGGGCGGCGGGCATCGCCTCGTTGCGGGCGCCGTCCTGGTCGGCGATCACCTCGCGCAGCAGCCGCTCGCCCCGCTCCGCCTCCCCGGTCTCCAGCAGCGCGCTGCCCAGCCGGGCGTTGAGCACGGACCGCTGGGCGCGGGCCCCGAGCTGTTCGGCCCGCTCGATGGCCCGCTCATAGTCGTCGGCCGCGGCCCGCCACTCGCCCTTGCGCTCATGGGCCTCGGCCCGCGCGGAGAGCGCCTCCGCGGTGCCCCACAGGTCGCCGAGCCGCTCGTAGATCTCCAGCGCCTCCTCGGCGTCCTGGATGGCGTCGCCGGCCCAGTCGGAGCGGTTGGCGAGCAGGTTGGCCCGCCACTGGAGGGCCGCGGCGAGCTCCCACTCGTAGCCCGGGGTGGCCCGGCAGGTGTCGACGGTCGCCTTGATGACGACCCGCAACCGCTCCATGTCCCCGGTGAGCATGATGGCGAAGAACCAGAGCGAGCCCGGCATCCGGCAGGTCTGTGCCATGCCCGGCTCGTAGGTGGCGGCGATGGACCGCAGCTTGGCCTGCGCGTGCTGGTTCTGCCAGGCGTCCAACTCGGTGTCCATGCAGGCGAGATGGACGAGATGGGCGCCCCGCCGGGCCTCCTCCAGGACCTCGCCGGTCCAGGGCGGCGGGGTGTCCGTGCAGCGCTCCCACACCGGCTGGGCGGGGCGGACCGGCTCGGTGAACGGGTCGGTGCCGAGCTCCTGCACCTCACGGGACCAGTTGCGGGCCTCGATCCGCAGGTCGCGCATCTGCCAGTACCAGGCGAGCGACAGGATCAGACACAGCCCCTCCTGCTCGTCCCGGGCGGCGACCGCCCGGCGCAGGGCGGTACGGAGGTTCTCGTACTCGCGCTCCAGGCGCCCGATGGCGTCCAGTTGGCGCGGTCCGCGCAGCAACGGGTCGGTGGTGCGGGCGAGTTCGCGGTAGTACGTCAGATGCGCGCGCTCGGCCTCCGCGCGGGTGCCGTCCGTCTCGTCGAGGCGCTCGCCCGCGTACTCGGCGACGGTCTCCAGGAGCCGGTAGCGCATCCCTCCTGCCCCGGAAGGCGCCGCCACGACAAGGGACTTGTCGACGAGCGAGCCGAGCGCCTCCAGGGCGCCGGGCCCGCACACGGCCTCGGCGGCGGCGAGATCGCACCCGCCCGCGAACACCGACAACCGCCGCAGGACGTCCCGCTCCTCCTCGTCCAGCAGGTCCCAGGACCAGTCGACGACGGCCCGCAGGGTCTGCTGGCGGGGCAGCACGGTACGGCTGCCGGAGGTGAGCAGCCGGAAGCGGTCGTCGAGCCGGTCGGCGATCTGACGCGGGGTCAGCATCCGCAGCCGGGCGGCGGCGAGCTCGATACCGAGGGGGAGCCCGTCGAGCCGGCGGCAGATCTCGGCGCACGCCTCCGGGTCCTCGTCCACCCGGAACCCGGGCCTGGCCGCGGCCCCCCGGTCGGCGAGCAGCCGCAGCGCGACCGGTTCCGGCAGCGGCTCCACGGGGCGCAGCAACTCCCCCGGCACACCGAGGGGTTCACGGCTGGTGGCCAGCACGGTCAGCTCCGGGCAGCGCTCCAGGAGCGTCTCCGTCAGCCGGGCGGCCGCGTCGACGACATGCTCGCAGTTGTCGAGGATCAGCACCATGCGCCGCCGGCCGCAGTGCTCGGCGAGCCGGTCCACGGGGTCGTCGAGCCGCTCGCTCCCGGCCGCCCGCATCGCCTCGGCACCGGCGCCGTACAGCACGGTCTCCCGGGCCCCGACGGAGGTGAGCACGGCCTCGGGCACGGCCTCCGGATCGTCCACGGGAGCGAGCTCGGCCAGCCACACCCCGTCCCGGGCCGCCTCCCCCACGGTCTCCCCGGCCTCCTGCGACAGTCGCGTCTTCCCGGCCCCACCGGGCCCGAGCAGCGTGACGAGCCGTGCGCTCGCGAGGTCCCCGCGGATGGCCTCGATGTCGGCTTCCCGGCCGACGAAGGAGGTGAGACGGGCGCGGAGGTTGCCGGGGGGTGGGGTGGGGGGCGCAGCGGGGCCGTCGGCGGCCGGGGCGGGGCGTGCCCGCGGCTGGAGCAACTCCCCGTGCAGAGAGCGCAGTTCGGGTCCCGGGTCCGCTCCCAGACGGTCCGCGAGCAGCTGTCGTACGTCCTCGTAGGCGGCCAGTGCCTCCGCCGTACGGCCGGTGTCGCGCAGGGCGCGCAGGCGCAGGGCCTGGAGGGGCTCGTCCAGGGGGTGGGTGTCGCAGAGGGCGGTCAGTTCGGGCAGGGAGTGGTCGGCGTGGCCGAGGGCGAGCGCGGCGGCGTGCCGGGCGCGCAGGGCGTCCAGCCGCCGGGCCTCGGCCCGGGCCGCCTCGGCGGTACGGTCGGGCAGGTCGGCGAGGGCCGGGCTGCGCCACAGGGCGAGGGCGTCGTCCAGGACCGCGGCCGCCTTCGCGGGGTCGCCGTCGGCCATCGCGCGGGTGCCGTCGCCGGCGAGGCGTTCGAAACGGTGCAGATCGATGTCGTCCGGGGCGGAGTTCAGCCGGTAGCCGCCGTCCACCGAGCCCACGGCCTCCGGCCCGATCACCCTCCTGAGCCGCCCCACCAGCGCCTGCACCGCGCCGGTCGCGTCGGCGGGCGGCTCACCGTCCCACACCTCGTCCACGAGCAGGCTCACGGGGACGGTGCGGCCGGGCCGCAGAGCGAGAACGGTCAACAGAGCACGCAGCCGCGCCCCGCCGACGGGAAGGGCGGTGCCGTCGGAACGGAGTGCCTGGGTGGTGCCGAGGATGCGATAGCGCACGGGGTCCATTCTCACTCCCCATCAGCGCGGTGCGCGCACCCTCCCTTCAGGTGACAAGGCTCCACCAGGCATTTACCTGACTCTCAGTTCCTCAGACACAAGCACACTACGCTCAGGTGATGAGTCGATCACCGAGAGCACTCATCGTCGTGCGACTGACGAACCACACCGAATCGACGACCAGCCCCGAACGCCAACTGCGACAGTGCGAGTCCTTCTGCGCGTCGCGGGGCTGGGAGGTCGTCGGTGTTGCCAGAGACCTGTCCGTCTCCGCCACCGCAGTACCTCCCTGGAAACGTCCGGAACTGTCCCGGTGGCTCGACGACCGCGCACCCGAGTTCGACCTGATTGTCTTCTGGAGACTCGACCGGTTCGTCCGCAGGGTCGGCGACCTGCACCGGATGATCGAGTGGGCCGCGAGCCATGGCGGAAAGGGACTGGTCTCCGCCACCGAACCGTTCGACCTCACGAGCCCCGAAGGACAGGCGACCGCCACCCTGATCGCCACGTTCGCACAGATGGAAGCCCATGCCGCCGCCGAGCGGGTCGGCTCTTCGCGTGCACACCTGCTCATGTCCCCACGGTGGGGCGGCAGTTCACCTCCCTTCGGATATCGCACCTACGCGAAGGACGGTGCGCGATATCTGGAGATCAACCCGGAGACGGCGGACGTCGTCCGGGAAGCCGCTCGACGCGTCATCGGCGGCGAGCCGGTCAACGCCATCTGCCGCGACTTCGAAGTCCGCGGGGTACCCGCCCCCGCGGACACATATCAGCGCAACAAATCCGGCAAGGACTTCGTGTGGTATCCCCGCACCCTGAAGGGAATCCTCACCTCTCCCACCTTGCTGGGGTGGAAGACCCGCAGCGAGGACGTCCCTGGCAAGAAGTACAAGAAGCGAGTACTGGCTCACGACCCTGAGGGCCGCCCCATCCGCGTGGCCGAGGCAGTGTTGGAACAGGATGTCTTCGACGACCTTCAGAAAGCCCTGGCCAGTGCAGCGTCCCCGGTCGGCCGACGCCCCGCGACACCGAGGACACCACTCCTCAACGTGATCAAATGCGGTGGATGCGGGAAGAATCTCCAGCTCCACACCACCAGGAAACGACGCAAGGACGGGACGTACCGGGTCACCGAGAAGATCCGCTGCCTCTCACGGGTCGGCTCTCCGGCATGTCCCGGTTATGTGTTCCCGCCCGACGAGGAGATCACTGCCCCTCTGCGGCGCATGCTGGTCGAAGCAGTGGGAGAGACACCAGTTGTGCACCGTTTATACGTCCAGCGCACCGGAAGCGAAGGAGAGACGGCGGATACGACACCTGCGTCGGGGGAGGATCAGTGGCGGTTCGTCTCTCTCGGTACCACCTTCGCCGAGCGGTGGCGGAACATGGACGTCACTGACCTCGGCAAGGACCTGGCGCACGCCGGCATCACTGTCAGATGCCACCCTCCAGAACACGGCGGCCATGTCCTGGAGGTCCCGGAAAACTTCCACCAGCGCCTTGCGAAGTTCCTGACATAGTCGGGACGGCACGATCACCATCACGGTCGCAGACGTCAGCTCGGCCGCTAGCACCTGGAGCCCCATCCATGGCGACGACCTCTCGCACGAGCGAGCAACGGATCAGCCCGGTCTTCCTCGGAATAGCTGCCGTCACGGCAGTGACCGGCTGGGCCACCTGGACCGGCTTCGCAGAGCTGCCCGGCGTGGCGGTGTTCCTCTTCGTCACCGGCGCCTGGGTGGTATCCCTCTGCCTGCACGAGTACGCACACGCGCGTACCGCACTGCACAGCGGCGACATCACAGTCGGCAGCAAGGGCTACTTGAGCCTCAATCCTCTCGCCTATACACACGCCCTGCTCAGCATCGTGCTGCCGGTGCTGTTCGTGATCATGGGTGGTATCGGTCTGCCCGGCGGCGCGGTCTTCATCGAGCGCAACCGCATCCAGGGGCGCTGGAAGCACAGCCTGATCTCGGCGGCGGGCCCGCTGACGAACGTCCTGTTCGCTGCCGTGTGCACCGCACCCTTCTGGTTGGACGCCCTCGACGGGGTCCCACGGGACTTCCGGTTCGCACTCGCGTTTCTCGCGCTGCTCCAGGTCTCCGCCGCACTCCTGAACTTCCTGCCGGTGCCGGGACTGGACGGCTACGGCGTGATCGAGCCCTGGCTGTCCCACTCCGTCAAGCGCCAGGTGGAGCCCTTTGCGCCGTTCGGCCTGCTGTTCGTGTTCGCACTGCTGTGGGTGCCGGCGGTCAACCACGCGTTCTTCGACGTGATCGACTCGATCCTGGCCTCGCTCGGCATCAACGACCTCGAGACGTACTGCGGCCAGGACCTGTACCGGTTCTGGCAGACGAGCGACTTCTGCTCGGTCAGCGGGTGACGGACTTCGCGGCCCGCCCCCGCTTCAGGTAGTACCAGCACATGTTGGACGACAGCCCCGCCAGCAGCACCCACACGACCCCCAGCCAGCTGCCCTGCACGAAGGAGACGACCGCCGCCGCGACGGCGAGGAGGCAGACGGCGAGGGCGTAAAGGGCGAGGCGGGGCATTTCCACGGGCTCCTGTCAGGGGGACACTGCTGCACTGCGACGACCAGTGTCCCCCATCCCCTCACTCACCCGCGCCCCGCGTCCCGCGCCCCGTCACACGTCCGTGACCCGCAACCCCGCATGCGCCTTGTACCGCCGGTTCACCGAGATCAGGTTGGCGACCAGCGACTCGACCTGGTGGGCGTTGCGCAGGCGCCCCGCGAACACCCCCCGCATCCCGGCGATGCGCCCGGCGAGCGCCTGCACGATCTCGACGTCGGCGCGCTCCTCCCCCAGCACCATCACGTCGGTGTCGATCTCCTCGATGTCCGGGTCCTGGAGGAGTACCGCCGACAGGTGGTGGAAGGCCGCGGTGACCCGGGAGTCCGGAAGCAGCGCGGCCGCCTGCTCCGCCGCGCTCCCCTCCTCCGGCTTCAACGCGTAGGCGCCCTTCTTGTCGAAGCCGAGCGGGTTGACGCAGTCGACGACGAGCTTGCCCGCGAGTTCCCCGCGCAGGGACTCCAGGGTCTTGCCGTGGCCCTCCCAGGGCACGGCGACGATCACGATGTCGCTGCGGCGCGCGGTCTCGGCGTTGTCGGCGCCCTCGACGCCGTGGCCGAGTTCGTCGGCGGCGGCCTGCGCGCGGTCGGCGGCCCGGGAGCCGATGATCACCTTCTGTCCCGCCCTGGCGAGGCGGTAGGCGAGGCCCTTGCCCTGCGGGCCGGTCCCGCCGAGCACGCCGACGACGAGCCCGGAGACGTCGGGCAGGTCCCACGGGTCCTTGGCGGGAGCCTTCTGTGCACTGTCGCTAGAGGTCATGGGCCGACCTTACGTGCGCCCCGCCGACCCCGTCCGCTCAGGTGAGCCGCGTCACGGGCGCCCGCCGGGACCCGCACCGCCCCGGCTGCCCGGTTCGGGGGAATTCGAGGTGAACCACGGGTCGCGACGGACCCGTTGCGGCAGGATGCGGCCCCATGGACGCCGTACGGGTCGCGTTGTTGCGCGAGGTGCTCGCCGGGACCGAGTGGTGGGGGGCCACCCGCCGCTTCGGGGGTGTGCTGCGCGGCTCGGTGGTCTCGCACGGCGGTGGGCTGCTCCTGGTCGGCACACCGGAGTACGAGCCGTGGCATCTGGCGGCCCATCTGGTCGACGAGGCCGCGTGGTCCGGCACCCCGGAGCTGGCGCCCACTCTCGTACGGCACGACGCGCGCCCCTCCGACCCCGCGCATCTGTCGGTCGGTCCCGGCCGGCTGGCCGCGGCCCGGCGCGGCGAGACCCTCCTGGTGGTCTCCCCGACCGGCCCGGACGCACCCCTGCTGGAGCACGTCCACGACGCCCGCCGGGCCGGGGCGACGATCCTCGCCCTCGGTCCGGGCGAGGGCGAACTCCCCGCGATGGCCCATGAGTCGCTCGCCGTGCCGGAGGGCACGGACCTCGATCTGGACACCGTGCAGCACCTGGTCAGCGCGGCGGCCGGGGAGAACGCCGTGCCCGCCCCCCGGGGGCCCCGGCGTCTCCGGGACCGCCTCTCACGCCTGGCCGACCACCTGACGGCGCCCCCGCCGACGCGCTGGTAGCCGGTCACCCGGCGGGCCTGGGGCGGGGCGATGCGAAACTCGGTTGCCGCCGCCTCGCCCGGCCCCGACCATGGCCCTTCGTGACCGACGACATCCCCGAACCCCCTTCCGGCCTGCGCGCCATGCTCCCGGACCTCGCCCCCTGGCGGGCCTCCCGGGACTTCCGGCGGCTCTGGTACTCGGGGCTGATCTCGAACTTCGGCAGCTTCCTGACCTTCGTCGCGCTGCCGGTGCAGTTGAAGGAGCTCACCGGGTCCGCGGCCGCGGTGGGGGCGATCGGCGCCGTGGAGCTGGTCCCGCTGCTCGTCTTCGGGCTGTACGGCGGCGCGCTCGCCGACGCCTGGGACAAGCGGAAGCTGATCGTGTGGACGGAGGTCGGGCAGGGCCTGCTGAGTGCCGCGCTGCTGCTCAACGCGCTGCTCCCGCAGCCCGCCGTGTGGCCGCTGTACCTGGTCGCCGCGCTGTCCTCCGCCCTGGTCTCGGTGCAGCGCCCGGCGCTGGACTCGCTGTGGCCGCGGATCGTGGCCCACGACCACCTCCCGGCGGCGGGCTCGCTGAACGCCTTCCGCTGGACGGTCGGTGGGGTCGCGGGGCCGGCGCTGGCGGGCGTGGTGGTGGCCTACGCGGGGCTCGGCTGGGCGTACGGCGCGGACCTGCTGACCTTCGTCGTCTCGGTCGCCCTGGTCGTACGGATCGCGGCGGCCCCCGCCTCCCACGAGGCGGCGAAGCCCTCGCTGCGGGCGATCGCGGAGGGCGCCCGGTACGCGTGGAGCCGCAAGGAGCTGCTCGGCACCTACGCCGTCGACCTGGCCGCGATGTTCCTGGCGATGCCGCTGGCGGTGCTGCCGTTCCTCGCGGACGAGCTGGACGCCGAGTGGTCGCTGGGCCTGATGTACGCGGCCGTCCCGCTGGGCGCGCTGCTGGTGAGCCTGGTCAGCGGCTGGACCGGGCGGATCCACCGGCACGGGCGGATGGTGGTGCTCTCCGCGGCGCTGTGGGGGCTGGCGATCGCGGCGGCCGGGGTGATGAGCAATGTCTGGCTGGTGCTGCTGTTCCTGACCGTGGCCGGAGGCTGCGACATGGTCAGCGGGATCTTCCGGGGGATCATGTGGAACCAGACGATCCCGGACGAGCTGCGGGGGCGGCTCGCCGGGATCGAACTGCTGTCGTACTCGGTGGGCCCGACCGTCGGCCAGGTCCGCAGCGGTGGTTTCGCCGCCTGGTGGGGCGTGCGGGCCTCCGTCTGGTCGGGCGGGGTGCTGTGCGCGGGCGCGGTGGGCCTGCTGGCCCTGTGTCTGCCGAAGCTGATGACGTACGACGCCCGCACCGATGTGCACGCGGCCCGGGTCAGGGAGCAGCGGGCCGCCGCCCGGGTCTGATCAGTCGTCGTCGCGGCCCCCCGCCGGGGCGTCGTGCCACTTCGGGTCGTTCTCCCATTCGAGGTTGCGCTCGCGGGCCGTCTCCATCGCGTGCTCGGCCTCCTGGCGGGTCGCGTAGGGCCCGAAGCGGTCCTTGGCCGGGCAGTCCGGCCCCTCCTCGACCCGCTTGTGCTGGAGGCAGTAGTACCACTCCCCCGCCTTGCCGACCGTGCGCTTCTTGAACAAGGGCATGTCCCGCTCCTCTCGCCACCGACATGTTCCCCCATCGCCGCTGGATAGACTCGTCGGCATGTCTGGCCAGTCACTGCTCGTGCCCGGGGCGCTGTCCCCCACCCGTTCCGTGCCCGGAAACATCCGTCGCCCCGAGTACGTCGGCAAGCCCGCGCCGACGCCGTACACGGGTCCGGAGGTGCAGACCCCGGAGACCGTCGAGGCGATGCGGATCGCCGGCCGTATCGCGGCGCGGGCGATGGCGGAGGCGGCGAAGCTCATCGCGCCCGGGGTGACCACCGACGAGCTGGACAAGGTGGCGCACGAGTACATGTGCGACCACGGCGCCTACCCTTCGACGCTCGGCTACCGGAACTTCCCGAAGTCCCTGTGCACCAGCGTCAACGAGGTGATCTGCCACGGCATTCCGGACTCCACGGTCCTGCGCGACGGCGACATCATCAACCTCGACGTGACGGCGTACATCGGAGGTGTGCACGGCGACAACAACGCGACGTACCTGGTCGGGGACGTGGACGAGGAGAGCCGGCTGCTGGTCGAGCGCACCCGGGAGTCGCTGGCCCGGGCGATCAAGGCGGTCAGGCCGGGCCGCCAGATCAACATCATCGGCCGGGTCATCGAGTCGTACGCCAAGCGCTTCGGGTACGGCGTGGTCCGCGACTTCACGGGCCATGGCATCAACTCGTCGTTCCACTCGGGCCTGATCATCCCGCACTACGACAGCCCGCACGCGACGACGGTGATGCGGCCCGGGATGACCTTCACCATCGAGCCGATGCTGACGCTCGGCACGCACGAGTACGACATGTGGGACGACGGCTGGACGGTCGTCACGAAGGACCGGAAGCGCACTGCGCAGTTCGAGCACACGCTGGTGGTGACGGAGGACGGGGCGGAGATCCTGACCCTGCCGTAGCGAGGCCCTCGAAAGCGCTGGACCCGCCCCCCGGCCGGGGCGGGTCTTTTCTTGTACCCTTTTACCGACAGACCGTCGGCAAACCTATTGACTTAGGTAAGCCTAACCTCAGAGGATGGGCGCATGGACTCCTTCTCGACGGTCATCCGCACCGCGTCCCACGAACAGCACGTCGAGGCGGAGACCTCGACGTTCATGAGCGACCTGCTCGGCGGCCGACTGGGCCGGGACGCGTACGCCAGGTACACCGAGCAGCTGTGGTTCGTCTACGAGGCGCTGGAGACCGGTACCGAGAGGCTGGCGTCCGATCCGGTGGCGGGTTCCTTCGTCCGGCCGGAGCTGTTCCGGCTGCGGGCGCTGGAGCGGGACCTGGCGCATCTGCGCGGGCCGCGGTGGCGCGAGGGCCTGTCGGCGCTGCCCGCCACGCGGGTCTACGCGGACCGGGTGCGCCACTGTGCCGAGCAGTGGCCGGCGGGCTACATCGCCCACCACTACACCCGCTACCTGGGCGACCTGTCCGGGGGCCAGATCATCCGCGACAAGGCGGAGAAGACCTGGGGCTTCGAGAAGAAGGGCGACGGCGTCCGCTTCTACGTCTTCGAGGAGATCCCGAACCCGGCCGCGTTCAAGCGGGGTTACCGCGAACTGCTGGACGGGATCCGCGCGGACGACCTGGAGAAGCAGCGGATCGTGACGGAGTGCAAGCGTGCCTTCGCCCTGAACACGGACGTCTTCCGAGCCCTGGGCGAGGAGTTCCGGCTCAGTGCGTAGACCCGGACAGGGCTAGCGTTCCGGTTGGCGTTCCAGGATGACTCGGCCGCCGAGTTCGACCCAGCCGTACGGCTGGGGGGCCGTGAGGAGCTGGGAGCCGGCGCCCTGGGTGATGTTGAGGGCTCGGCCCAGTTCCGCGGTCAGCTGGAGGGCCGCCGCTCCCGTCGCCTCGTCCTCCTCGACGCCGTCGCCCCGGCCGGGGAATCCGCGGGCCCGGACGCGTCCGGCGGCCTCGTCCTCCCACGCCCAGGCGTAGATCCACTCGCCCGCCGGGGGCACCGCCAGGTCGTCGACCTCGGCGGCGGAGCCGTACTGCCGGAACGTCCGCGGCGCCGCCCACTCCGCCCGTGCCTCGATCCAGCTGAACTCCCCGTCGAGCCGGGCCCCCACGGCCCCGGCGGCGGTGACCAGCTCGGGCACGTCCAGCAGCCAGGCCGCGCCGACACACGGGTACCCGGCGAACGCCAGCCGCACGGAGGGCGTGTAGATGTCGATGACACCGCGCTCGGGGTCGTCCACGAACACGGTCTCGCTGAAGCCGAGCTTGGCGGCGAACGCCTGCCGCTCGTCCCGGTCCGGCAGCACGGATCCCTCGCGGACGACGCCCAGCTCATTGCCGTAGCCGCCGTTCGGCGCGCAGAAGACGCGCAGCACGTCGTAGTCAGTCACGGGGGAATTGAAGCACCTGGGGAACGCGGCTCGCCGCCGCCTCCGCGCACCGGCGCGAGCGGGACCCTTTGAACATCCCTTGACCTTTACTTGACGGTTATTTTGAGCCAAAGATAGATAAGCCTCAGATAAGTTAGGCGAGCCTATCCAACCCTCAGGAGCCTGCATGCGCGCCGTCAGACTGTCCGTCGTCACCGCCACCGCCGTGGCGGCCCTCACCGCCGTGACGGGGTGCACGGAGAAGGGAAGCTCCGGCGACAGCGACCGCGTGATCGACGTGACCGCCACCGACAGCAAGTGCGAGGTCTCCAAGAAGGAGTTCCCGGCTGGCCACGTCGAGCTGGCGATCGAGAACAAGGGCTCCAAGGTCACCGAGGTCTACGTCCTCTTCCCGGACGACCGGATCGTCACCGAGCGCGAGAACATCGGCCCCGGCACCAAGCACAAGGTCACCGCCGAGATCAAGGCCGGCGACTACACGATCGCCTGCAAGCCCGGCATGAAGGGCGACGGCATCCGCCAGACCGTGAAGGCCACCGGCGGGACCGTGGCCAAGCGCGACCCGCGCCTCGACTCGGCCGTCGCCGCCTACCGCCAGTACGCGCAGGAGCAGGCCGACGCCACCCTGCCGCTGGCGAAGACGTTCGCCGCCGCGGTCAAGGCCGGTGACCTCGAGGCCGCCAAGAAGGCCTACGCCCCCTCCCGCATCGGCTGGGAGCGCACCGAGCCGGTCGCCGAGTCCTTCGGTGACATCGACCCCAAGGTCGACGTCCGCGAGGACGGCCTGGAGGACGGCCAGAAGTGGACCGGCTGGCACCGCCTGGAGAAGTCCCTCTGGCAGGACAAGAAGATCACCGCCGAGGACAAGACCCTCGCCGACCAGCTGATCACCGACCTCACCGACTGGCAGAAGCGGGTCGGCAAGGCGGACATCACCCCGACCTCCATGGCCAACGGCGCCAAGGAGCTTCTCGACGAGGTCGCCACCGGCAAGGTCACCGGCGAGGAGGAGCGCTACTCGCACACCGACCTCGTCGACTTCAAGGCCAATGTCGAGGGCGCCGAGAAGTCCTACGAGCTGCTGAAGCCGGTCGCCAAGGAGAACAACGCGGCCCTGGTCGCCGAGCTCGACAAGCAGTTCGCGGCGCTGGACGCGCTGCTGGACAGGTACCGGGCCGACAAGACGTCATACGACTTCACCTCCTACGACAAGGTCGGCGACGCCGATCGCAAGCAGCTGTCGGACGGGGTGAACGCGCTCGCCGAGCCGCTGTCCAAGCTCGCCGCCGCCGTCGTCGCCAAGTCCTCCTGAGGCAGGGGCCATGACCGACACGGAGAAAGCCCCGGCGCCCTCGCGCCGTACGCTCATCGGCTGGGGCGGGGCCGGGCTCGCGCTCGGTGCCGCCGCGGCCGGGGGCGCGGTCGCGCTGACCCGGGAGGGCGACGACCTCCAGCCCACGGCCGCCGAGGCGGGCGCCGCCGTCGACTTCCACGGCACCCACCAGGCCGGTATCGCCACCCCCGTCCAGGACCGGCTGCACTTCGCCGCGTTCGACGTGACGACCGAGGACCGCGCCGAGTTCGTGCAGATGCTCAAGGACTGGACGGCCGCGGCCCGGCGGATGACCGCCGGGAAGGCGGTCGGTGAGGGGGCGTACGGCGGTCTCGCCGAGGCCCCGCCGGACGACACCGGGGAGGCGCTCGGGCTCAAGCCGTCGCGGCTGACCCTCACCCTCGGCTTCGGCCCGTCCCTGTTCGAGAAGTTCGACCTGGCCGGGCAGCGGCCCGAGGCGCTCGTCGACCTCCCGCAGTTCGCCGGGGACAACCTGGACAAGAACCGCAGCGGCGGCGACCTCTGTGTGCAGGCCTGCGCGGACGACCCGCAGGTCGCCGTGCACGCGATCCGCAACCTGGCCCGGATCGGCTTCGGCAAGGTCGTCATCAAGTGGTCGCAGCTCGGCTTCGGCAAGACGTCCTCCACCACGCCCGACGCGCAGACCCCGCGCAACCTGATGGGCTTCAAGGACGGCACCCGCAACATCGCGGGCACCGAGACGGACCGGCTGGAGAAGTTCGTCTGGGCCGAGGGGCCCGGCTGGATGAAGGGCGGCTCCTACCTCGTCGCCCGCCGGATCCGCATGCACATCGAGACCTGGGACCGCACCTCGCTCCAGGAGCAGGAGGACATCTTCGGCCGGGACAAGGGCGAGGGCGCCCCGGTCGGCAAGGCCAAGGAGCGCGACAAGCCGTTCCTGCCGGCGATGAAGCCCGACGCGCACGTCCGGCTCGCGCACCCCGACTCCAACGGCGGGGCGACGATCCTGCGCCGCGGCTACTCCTTCACCGACGGCACGGACGGCCTGGGCCGGCTGGACGCGGGGCTGTTCTTCCTGGCGTACATGAAGGACGTCCGCGAGGGCTTCATCCGCATCCAGCGTCACCTCGCCACGGACGCGCTCAACGAGTACATCCAGCACGTGGGTTCGGCGGTCTTCGCCGTCCCGCCCGGCGTCCGCGACACGGACGACTGGTGGGGCAGCGCGCTGTTCTCCAAGGAGGCCTGACCCGTGTTCTCCAACTACCTGATCGGTCTGCGCGAGGGCCTGGAGGCCTCTCTCGTCGTCTGCATCCTCATCGCCTACCTGGTGAAGACGGGCCGCCGGGACGCCCTGAAGCCCATCTGGACCGGCATCGGCGTGGCGGTCGCGCTCGCCCTGGGCTTCGGCTGCGCGCTCGAATTCGGCTCCCAGGAGCTGACGTTCGAGGCCCAGGAGGCGCTCGGCGGCTCCCTGTCGGTCCTCGCGGTCGCCCTGGTGACGTGGATGGTCTTCTGGATGAAGCGCACCGCCCGGCACCTGAAGTCCGAGCTGCACGACAAGCTGGACGTGGCCCTCCAGATGGGCACGGGCGCGCTGGTCGCCACCGCGTTCCTCGCCGTCGGCCGCGAGGGCCTGGAGACCTCCCTGTTCGTGTGGACGTCCGTGCACGCGGCCGGTGACGGCACCCCGCGCCCGCTGATCGGCGCGGCCCTGGGCATCCTCACGGCGGTCGTCCTGGGCTGGCTGTTCTACCGCGGCGCCCTGCGCATCAACCTCTCCAAGTTCTTCACCTGGACCGGCGGCATGCTGGTCGTCGTGGCCGCGGGCGTGCTGGCGTACGGCTTTCACGACCTCCAGGAGGCGGACTGGCTGCCCGGCCTGAACGACAGGCTCTTCGACATCAGCGACACCATCCCGCCCGACAGCTGGTACGGCACCCTCCTCAAGGGCGTGTTCAACTTCCAGCCGGACCCGACGGTCCTTCAGGTCACGGTGTGGCTGCTGTACTTGATCCCGACGCTCGCGCTGTTCCTGGTCCCGGTAGGGTTCGCCTCCGGGAAGGGGAAGGTGAAGGCACCTGATGAGCAGGGATCGCGGCCCTCGAAGGCCCCGCAGGCTTGACCGGAGCGCACTGATAGCAACCTCGGTGACCGCTTTGTCGTTGACGGCGAGCGGATGCGTGGTGGTGCACGGCGAGCGGGAGGTGCTTCCCGCGACCACCAAGGCGGAGGCCGCCAAGGCGCTGGAACAGTTCACGAACGCGTACAACGCGGCGGACAAGGCGTACGACAGCTCGCTGGACGCCGCCCATGTCACCGGCGCGCTCGGCGCCATCGACGCGGCGCGGCTGAAGGCCGGGAAGACCAACAGCCCCGGCGGCAACAGCACGCACACACCGCTGAAGCTGTCGGACGTCACGTACACCATCCCGAAGAAGGCGGGCTGGCCGCGCTGGTTCGTCGCCGACGCGGCCGGCAACAAGGGCGGCACCGCGCGCTGGCTGCTGGTGTTCACCCGCAACGGTCTGAACGAGCCGTTCCAGGTGGCGTATCTGACGCTGGTGGCCGAGGGCAAGGTGCCGGAGTTCAAGAAGGACGCCGACGGCTGGGCCGAGGCGGTTCCGGCGAACTCGACCGACCTGGCCGCCGCGCCCGAGGACCTCAGCAAGGACTACACGAGCTATCTGAAGGACGGCGGGGACGTCTTCGCGGACGGCACCCACACCAGCGTGTGGCGGGCGGACCGGGCCAAGAGCGCCATCAGGCCGGGCCTGGCCACCCAGTACATCGACGAGCCGCTGACGAACGACACCTACGCGCCGCTGGCGCTGCGCACGAAGGACGGCGGGGCGCTGGTGTTCTTCGCCACGCACCACTACGTGAAGCAGACCGCGCACGCGGGTACGGCGATCCCCTCCCCCGGCGAGGCGGCGCTCGCGCTGACCAAGGGCGAGATCAAGCAGTCGCTGACGATGGAGTTCGTCTCCAACGAGGTGGCTCTCGACCCGGCGAAGGGCGCGGGCGGCCAGAAGGTCGCCGTGCTCGGGCGGATCCAGGGGCTGACGTCCGCGGAGGGGTCGTAGCGGGCCTTTCGAGGAGCCGCTAGCGGCGCAGGGGCCAGGCCGCGTGCGCGTGGTCCGGTTCCTGGCCGGCGTGCCGGGCGCAGGCGTCGGTGAGGAACTCCAGCAGGCTCAGCGGGTCGGGCAGCGGGTGTTCGGGGCCGCGGACCCAGTGCACGGCCTGGTCGCCGGGCAGCCGGGCGGGCGGTACGAGGACGTAGGAGCCGCGGCAGTGCCAGCGCAGGCCGGGGTGTTCGTCCGCGGTCTCGGGGTGGCAGTCCAGCTCGCAGGGCCACCACTCGTCCTCGTCCTCGGGAGTGCCGCGGGTGAGGGTGAAGAAGAGGAGCCGGCCGTCGTCGCTCTCGGCGACCGGGCCGACCTCGACGCCGGCGGCGAGCAGCCGCTCCAGGGCCTCCCGGCCGGCTTCCAGGGGGACGTCCAGGACGTCGTGGACCATGCCGGTGGCGGTGATGAAGTTGGCCTGCGGCTGGTTCCTGGCCCAGCGCTCGATCTGCCCGCGGTCGGTGGTCGACTGGGTCTGCCAGGCGAAGGACACGGGGTGCCGGGCGGGGGTGGGACAGCCGACGCGGTCGCAGGAACACCGGTAGTCGGCGGTGGGATACGCGGCGGGTGCGAGCGGGAGTCCCGCGGAGACGGCGGCCAGCAGCAGACTCTCGCGACCGCCGTCGTCCCCGGCGGCGGTCTCCTTGGGCCGGCGTCCGCGCAGCCACTGGGAGAGTTTGCCCTGCAGGCCCGTCCGGCCCCCCGACTCCGCGCTCATCTATCGCCCTCGCCTCGCTGTCGTACAAAACAGCATGCCCTATGGTCCCACCTTCCTCCGATTCGGGGGCCCGGAGCGGATATGTGTGCGGGCGGCCCGGCAGACGGCTCAGCGAGGGGCGAGGCCGTGCAGGGCGTAGTCGACGAGGGTGTCGGTGTAGTCGTAGGAGATCGGGCCGGTGTACTGGAGCCAGCGCTGGGCGAGCGGGGAGACCCAGAGTTCGAGGGCGATGCGGGGGTCGACCTCGGGGCGGACCTGTCCGGCCTCCTGGGCGGCGCGCACGCGGTCGACGTAGAGCTGGAGCGAGGGTTCGAGGAGTTTGGCCACGAAGATCCGGCCGACCTGTTCGTTGACGACGCCTTCCGCGGCCAGGGCGCGGGAGGGGGCTTCGAAGCGGGGGTCCTTGAGCTGGTCGACGGTCATGCGCAGGACGGCCTTGAGGTCGGCGGCGAGGTCCCCGGTGTCCGGGATGGCGTACGCCTCGCCGGGAGCGGCCTCCTGTGCGGCCTGTTCGCTCAGGTCGAGGAAGGCCTCCAGCAGCACCTCCGCCTTCGAGGACCACCAGCGGTAGATGGTCTGCTTGCCGACACCGGCCCGCGCGGCGATGCCCTCGACGGTGGTCCTGGGGTAGCCGACCTCGGCGACGAGGTCGAGGGCGGCGTCGTAGATCGCCCGCCGGGACTTCTCACTGCGACGGGTGGCGTCGGGGGCGGACTGCTTGGGCTTCTGGGTGGCCATGGGCCGAACCTACCAGCGGACAAGACGGTGCGTCTCGCCGGAGAGCCTCGGTGCGGTCAGGGGGCCTGCGGGGGCCAGGGGGCGCCCCAGGTGGTGTCTCTCGCCGTCTTGTACAGGTCGCCGTGGCGTTTGGTGATCGTGCGGCGGGTCAGGTGTCCGTCGGGTTCGCAGAGGTCGAGGAGGACCTGGCCCTTGCGGATCTGAGGGCGGCGGACGATGCGGGCGGGGGCCGGGGTGGTCGGGAGGCGGGTGGCGGCCACGTAGCTGAACTTCTCGTCCTCGTACGGCAGGGAGCCGCCCTTGACCTTGCGGTGCAGGGACGAGCGGCTGACGCGCGTCGCGAAGTGGCACCAGTCCTCGCCGGGCACGATCGGGCAGGCGGCGCTGTGCGGACAGGGCGCGGCGACCCGGAGGCCGGCGGCGATCAGGCGGTCGCGGGCCTCGATGACGCGGGCGTAGCCGGCCGGGGTGCCGGCCTCGACGATCACGACCGCCCGGGCCCCTGCCGCCGCGGTGTCCACCAGGGTGGTGCGGTCGTCCGGAGTCAGCTCGTTGAGGACGTACGAGACCGTGACCAGGTCCGTGGCGGGCAGCGTGAGGTCCTTGCCGATCCGGGCCCGCTGCCAGCGCGCGGCACGCAGGGCCGGGTGGGCGGCGGCGATCTCACGGCCGAGCGCGAGGGCGGGTTCGGACCAGTCGAGCACGGTGACCTCACGGTCGCCGGACCAGGTGGCGGCGGCGGCCCAGGTCGCGGCACCGGTGCCGCCGCCGATGTCGGTGTGGCTCGCGGGTGTCCAGTCCGGGGTCGCCTCGGCGAACGCCTCCAGCGCCGCGTGGACCGCCTCGAAGGTCGCGGGCATGCGGTAGGCGGCGTAGGCGGCCACGTCCGCCCGGTCGCGCAGGATCGGGGCGTCGGTGGGCGTGGCTCCGCGGTAGTTGGCGATCAGCCGGTCCACCGCCTGGGCCGCCTGCTTCGGGGGAAGGCCGTCGAGGAGGCCGGCGAGGGCGGCGCGGAGGGTCTCGGACGGGAGTACGGGGGCGGTCACCCGGTGATTCTAGGGGCGCCCGGGCGCGGGGCGGATCCGACGGCTTCCCGCGGCCCCGAGTCCCGGTCATGCCCCGTCACGGCCACCTTCCGGTCCCCGTCACGGTCAGCTTCAGGTCCCCGCCCCAGCCCCGGTCACCTCCCGGCCCCAGTCTCGCCCCGGCCCCGGCCCCAGTCACGCCCCGGCCCCGGTCACCTCCCCGTCACGTCCCCCTGACCGCTCGCGCGACCCTCGTGGCGAGTTCCGCCCGCGGTCTGTTGTCCGGTGGGCGTCTGCGCGGGTGGACGGTGTTGGCCAGGAGCACGACGAACGTGTCCGTCGCCGGGTCCAGCACCAGGGACGTGCCGGTGAAGCCCGTGTGGCCGGCCGCCCCCCGGCCCGCCAGCTCGCCCATGAACCACTTCTGGTCGATCGCGAAGCCGAGGCCCGGCGGGGTCAGCAGGAGCTCCACGAAGTCGGGGCCGAGGATGCGGGCCGGGCCGTAGGAGCCGCCCGCCAGCAGGGTCCGGCAGAAGATCGCCAGGTCCCGTGCGGTCGAGAAGAGACCCGCGTGGCCCGCGACTCCGCCCAGCGCCCAGGCGTTCTCGTCGTGGACCACGCCCCGCACCATGCCCCGGTCGGCCTTGGCCCACGGCCTGCGCTGGTCCTCCGTGGCCGCGGCCCCCGGGCAGGGGCCGAAGCCGGTGGACGTCATGCCGAGGGGGCGGGTGATGCCGTCGCGGACGAGGACGTCGAGCGACCGGCCCGTGATGCGTTCCAGGACGTGCTGGAGGAGCAGCGGGTTGAGGTCGGAGTAGGTGTAGGTGCCGGGGACGCCGATGGGCGGCTCGGCCCGCAGCAGGGCGAGGCGTTCCTCGTCGTCGGCGCAGTCGTGGAGCGGGAGCTCGGGGCGCAGGCCCGAGGTATGGGTGAGCAGCTCGCGGACGGTGATGCCGTGGGTGACGGCGGCCGTGAAGTCCGGCAGGTACGCGCCCACCCGCGCGTCGATGCCCAGCGTGCCCCGCTCGATCTGCTGCACCGCCGCCACCGCCGTGAACAGCTTGGTGAGGGAGGCGAGGTCGAAGGGGGTGTCCACCCGGGCGGGGACCCGGGACTCCGGGGGCAGTTCGACGCCCGCGTCGGTCTCGGGGTCGTAGGAGCCGTAGCGGACGGCCCAGCCCGACGCCTCCGCCACGGCGATCACCGGGCCACGTCCGGCGGCCAGGACGGCTCCCGCGGCCCAGGGGCGCAGGCCGGTGGTGAGAACCCGGAAATCCCGGACGAGGTGCCGCAGTTCCTCCGGGTCGAGCCCGGCTCGCTCCGGTGTGTCGGTGCGCAGTTTCGGTGCGCTCAGCTCTTCTCCTCCGTTCTCGAGTCTCTCGAGTCTCCCGAGTCCTCAGTCGCACGCGTGTTCCAAGGACGGCACATTGCCATGAAACACAGCAGCGCTACCAGTGCTGCCGCCACTTGGACGACCGCCATCGGGACGGCGGTGTCCTCTCCTGCCATCCCTACCAGTGGGGAGGCGACGGCGCCGATGAGGAAGGACGACGTGCCGAGCAGGGCGGACGCGGAGCCCGCGGAGTGCCGGGTGCGCAGCAGGGCGAGGGACTGGGCGTTGGGCAGGGCGAGGCCCATCGCGGACATCAGGACGAAGAGCGCGGCGGCGACGGGCGCGAGGCCGACCTCGCCGAACACGCCGGTCGCCATCAGCAGCAGGGCCACCGCCGCCGCGGTCACGATCAGCAGGCCCACGCCCAGCACCCGGTCCAGGCCGACCCGTCCCACCAGCACCTTGCCGTTGATCTGGCCGACCACGACGAGCCCGACCGAGTTCACCCCGAACAGCAGGCTGAAGGTCTGCGGGGAGGCGCCGTAGATCTCCTGGATCACGAACGGGGACGCCGAGATGTAGGCGAACAGGGCGGCGAAGGCGAAGCCGCCGGTGAGCATGTAGCCGGTGAAGGGCAGGTCGGCGAGGAGCCGGCGCATCGAGCGCAGGGCGTCGCCGACGCCGCCGGTGTGCCGGTCGGCCGCCGGGAGGGTCTCGGGCAGCCGGGCCCACACCAGGACGGCGAGCAGCGCCCCGATGACGGTCAGGACCACGAACACGCCCCGCCAGTCCGTCACCCTCAGGATCTGTCCGCCGATCAGCGGCGCCACGATCGGCGCGACCCCGCCGATCAGCATGAGGGTGGAGAAGAAGCGGGCCATCGCGACCCCGTCGTACAGGTCCCGGACCACGGCCCGGGCGATCACTATGCCGGCGGCGCCCGCGAGGCCCTGGAGCAGCCGGAAGCCGACCAGGAACTCCACGGTCGGCGCGAGGGCGCACAGCGCGGTGGCGACGACGTACACGACGAGACCGGCGAGCAGCGGGCGCCGGCGGCCCCAGCGGTCGCTCATCGGGCCGACCACCAGCTGTCCGAGCGCCATGCCGAGCAGACAGGCGGTGAGGGTGAGCTGGACGGTGGCGGCGAGCGCGTGCAGGGAGTCGGTGACCTGCGGCAGCGACGGCAGGTACATGTCCATCGCCAGCGGCGGGGTGGCCGTGAGCCCGCCCAGCAGCAGGGTGACGAGCAGACCGGTGCGGCGCACGGCGGCAGACGGCGGTTCCGTGTCCGGTACGGCCGCTCCCTGGACGTCCGGCGCGCCCGCCAGGTCGATGTTCGGCGCGCCCGGTCCCTCGACGCGGCTCGGCTGCTCCACGTGCCCCTGCTCGGGCATGTGCCCCTCCCTCTCCTGCTGATCCGGCACCTATGCTCTCAGCTCGTACAGGATGGCGACGGTCAGGTGAGCGAGGGTGGAGCCGGGCATGACGGAGCAGAGCGTGCGCTGGGGGATTCTGGCGACGGGCGGCATCGCGGCCGCGTTCACCGCGGACCTCGTGGATCTGCCGGACGCGGAGGTGGTCGCGGTGGCCTCGCGCTCCGAGGCCTCGGCGAAGGTCTTCGCGGAACGGTTCGGGATCGAGCGGGCGTACGGCGAGTGGGGCGCCCTGGCCGAGGACGCGGACATCGATGTCGTGTACGTGGCCACCCCGCACTCGGCGCATCGCGCGGCCGCCGGGCTCTGTCTGAGCGCCGGTCGCAACGTCCTGTGCGAGAAGGCGTTCACGCTGAACGCGCGCGAGGCCGAGGAGCTGGTGGAACTCGCGCAGGACGGCGGGCGGTTCCTCATGGAGGCCATGTGGATGTACTGCAACCCGCTGATCCGGCGCCTCAAGGCCCTCGTCGACGACGGCGCGATCGGGGAGGTGCGCACCGTGCAGGCCGACTTCGGGCTCGCCGGGCCCTTCCCGCCCGCGCACCGGCTGCGGGACCCGGCCCAGGGCGGGGGCGCGCTGCTCGACCTCGGGGTGTACCCGGTGTCGTTCGCCCATCTGCTGCTCGGGGAGCCCTCGGACGTCACGGCGAAGGCGGTGCTGTCCGAGGAGGGCGTCGACCTCCAGACGGGCGCGCTGCTGTCCTACGACGACGGGGCGCTGGCCTCGCTGCACTGCTCCCTGACCGGCGGTACCGCCACGATCGCCTCGGTCACCGGCTCGCTGGGCCGCGTCGACATCCCGAACGGCTTCTTCCACCCGGACCGTTTCGTGCTGCACCGGGACGGGCGCGACCCGGAGGAGTTCGTCGCGGACCCGGCCGACGGCCCCCGCAACAGCCTCAAGCACGAGGCCCGCGAGGTGATGCGGGCGCTGCGCGCCGGGGAGACCCAGTCACCGCTGGTCCCGCTGGAGGGCACACTCGCGGTGATGCGGACGCTGGACGCGGTACGGGACCGGATCGGCGTCCGCTACCCGGGCGAGCGGGCCGCGGAGACCGTCGCGCCGGCCTGATCCGCCGGCCCCCGGGGCTCGCCTACGCTGCGGGCCCATGGACACCAAGAATGTGAAGACCGCCGTGGTGACCGGGGCGGGCTCCGGGATCGGGCGGGCGGTCGCCGTGGAACTGCTGCGGGCGGGCTGGTCGGTGGCGTTGGCCGGGCGGCGGACCGAGATGCTGGAGGAGACGGCGGCCCTCGTGCCGGAGGGTGCCGCGCTCGCCGTACGGACGGACGTGTCGCGGCCCGACGAGGTGGCCGCGCTGTTCGACGCCGTGGTGGAGCGGTTCGGGCGGGTGGATCTGCTGTTCAACAACGCGGGGACGTTCGGTCCCGGCGGGGTGCCGGTGGAGGAGCTGCCGTACGAGGCGTGGCGGCACGTGGTGGACACCAACCTCAACGGGGCGTTCCTGTGCGCGCAGGCGGCGTACCGGCGGATGAAGGAGCAGGATCCGCAGGGCGGCCGGATCATCAACAACGGCTCGATCTCGGCGCACACGCCCCGGCCGCACTCCGTCGCCTACACCGCGACCAAGCACGCCCTCACCGGCCTCACCAAGTCGCTGTCGCTGGACGGGCGGCCGTACGGCATCGCGGTGGGGCAGATCGACATCGGGAACGCGGCGACCGACATGACCGCGAGCATGGGGGCCGGGGCCTTGCAGGCCAACGGGGAGGTCGTACCGGAGCCCGTGATGGACGTGGCCGACGTGGCCCGCACGGTGCGGCACATGGCGGAGCTGCCGCTGGAGGCGAACGTGCAGTTCGCGACGGTGATGGCGACGACGATGCCGTACGTGGGACGAGGTTGAACGGTCGATTTCCACAAGCGGAATTTGTCGTTCCACCCCCACCACGGCTGGTCGGCGGCTTATGCTCATCACGCGCCCTCCACAAGAGCTTCACACTTGGGGAGCGGCGTTCCGTAGGCCTCACCCGAGGGGGGAGGCGGCGGCCGTCCATGGCCCGGGTGGGGGTGGATCTCGCGTGGGACCGCGAGGTGCGCACCGGGCCTTGGACGGCCGCCGCACACATTCTCAGCTCGCGCACATCCCTTCTCAGCCTGCGCATATCCCTTCCTCACGGCCCCGCAATGCGGTGTCCCTACCTTGAGGGCGCGCCCACAGCGGGCGCCAAGAACCTTCGAGGAACGGGATGTTTGGCATCTATCTCAAGCGCGAGCTGGGCCGGCGCAAGAAGGCGGCCCTGGTCATCGCACTGGGTCTGGCGCTCGGTATCGCCCTGGTCATCACCGTCAACTCGGTGTCGGCCGGTATGACACAGGCTCAGGACAAGGTCCTGAAGTCCCTCTACGGCCTCGGTACCGACATGACCGTCACCAAGACGAGGTCGGCCCCGACGTCCGGGAGTTCGGGCAGACCGAACTTCCAGTTCGACGCCAGCTCCAACGACAGCGACGACACACAGAGCTCCGACCGCGTGATGACCCAGGGCGGTCAGGCCCTGGCGTCCTCGGTGGTCACCAAGGTCTCCAAGCAGCAGGGGGTGGCGACGGCGGTCGGCGCGCTGACGCTGAACGTCACCAAGGTCGACGGGTCCTTCACCCAGGGCAAGGCGCAGAGTTCCAGCGGGAACAGCGGGAACAGCGGCAACCAGGGCGGTCCCGGCGGTGGCTCCGGCTCCGGCGGCAACAGCACCGCCGCGCCCCAGGTCCAGGGCGGTGGCGCCAACTTCGACGTGAACTCCTACTCGGTCGCCGGCGTGGACGTCACCGACCAGACGCTCGGCCCGCTGGCCGGCTCGAAGATCACCACCGGCAAGACCTTCACCGCCACGCAGACCAACGCGAAGGTCGCGGTCGTCAGCAAGTCGTACGCCAAGGAGAACTCCCTCAAGGTCGGCAAGACCCTGACCATCTCCGGCACCAAGTACACGGTCATCGGCATCGCGACGCCCGACAGCAGCGAGTCCACCACCGACGTCTACCTGCCCCTCAAGCAGGCTCAGACGCTGGCCGACGCCAAGAACAAGGTCACCACGATCTACGTCAAGGCGACCGACTCGAAGCAGATCGACTCCGTCAAGTCGGCGATCCAGAAGAACATCTCCGGTACGACCGTCACGACCTCCGCGGATCTCGCGGAGACGGTGTCCGGGTCCCTGTCGACCGCCTCGAACCTCGCCACCAGCGTGGGCAAGTGGCTGTCCATCGCCGTGCTCGTCGCCGCGTTCCTGGTGGCCGCGCTGCTCACCTCCTCGGCGGTCTCCCGCCGGGTCCGTGAGTTCGGCACCCTGAAGGCGCTCGGCTGGCCGAGCCGCCGGGTGACCCGGCAGGTGGTCGGCGAGTCGATGGTCAACGGTCTGCTCGGCGGTGCCCTCGGCATCGGCCTGGGCCTCGCGGCGGCCTACGCGGTCACGATGATCAGCCCCAAGCTGACCGCACAGCTCGGCAACACCGGTGGCGGTGGCGGTATGGGCGGCGGTCCGGGCGGGGGCGGAGGTCCCGGTCAGCAGGCCTCGCAGAACACCATGGAGATCGCCCTGTCCGCGCCGGTCTCGATGACCACCATCGCCCTCGCGGTGGGCCTCGCCGTCACCGGCGGTCTGATCGCCGGCGCGATGGGCGGGTGGCGGGCGTCCCGGATGCGGCCCGCGGACGCGCTGCGCAGCGTGTCGTAACCCCCTCACCACTTCGCTACGCGATTCCCAACGGAGCTCTCATGTACAGACTCACCGGCGTCACCAAGCGCTACACGCGCGGCAAGGAGACCGTCGAGGCCCTGCGCGGTGTCGACCTCACCATCGAGGACGGCGACCAACTGGTCATCCAGGGGCCCACCGGCGGCGGCAAGTCCACCCTGTTGCAGATGATCGGCGGGCTCGACCGGCCGACCGAGGGCAGCGTCGAGCTGGACGGCGTCGATCTCGCGCGCATCAGCGAGGCCAAGCTGACGCGGCTGCGGGCCGAGAAGATCGGCATCATCTTCCAGTCGTTCAACCTCATTCCCACGCTGACGGCACAGGAGAACGTCGAGACCGCGCTGGTCCCGCTGGGGGTCAAGCCGGCCGAACGGCGGGAGCGGGCGGCCGAGGCGCTGCGGTCCGTGGGGCTGGGCGAGCGGCTCACGCACGCGCCCGCGGAGTTGTCGGGCGGTCAGCAGCAGCGGGTCGCGATCGCGCGGGCCCTGGTGAAGAAGCCGAAGGTGCTGCTCGCCGACGAGCCGACGGGCAACCTCGACGAGTCCATGCGGGACGAGATCATGGCGCTGCTCGAGGGTCTGTGGCACGAGTACGGGCTGACGTTCATCATGGTCACCCACGACTCGTCGATCGCCCGGCGGTCGCCCCGCCTCGCGACGATCAAGGCGGGGCAGATCACGCTGACCGAACAGTCGGTCACGCAGTATTAAGTCTGCGGGCCGGTGGGGGCTGGTCGCGCCCACGCGGCGGAGCCGCATATCGATACAGCCCCGCGCCCCTGAAGCAGTTGGGCCGCTCACCGTTCCAAGATGCGGTTGACCTCGGTCAGCTGCACGGCGGTGAGCGGTCCCTTCTCCCATGCCGCCGCGTTCTGTTCCGCCTGCTCGACCGAGCGGAAGCCCGGGATCGGGACCGTCCGCGGGCTGCGGGCCCAGATCCAGGCCAGCGCGCCCTGTGCGAGCGTGCGGCCGTCGCTCGTGAGGATCTCCTTCAGCGCGTCGATCCTCGACAGCCACTCCGGGTCGGCCGCCGTGCCGTCTCCGAAGCCCTGGAGCCAGGCCGGGGGCCTGCTGCGGATGTCCCCGGCGTCCCGCGGGCCCTGGCGCTTGCCGGCCAGCAGGCCCATCGCCAGGGGGCTGCGGTTGATGCTCGCCAGGTTCGACTCCTCGCACAGGGCCAGCAGGTCCGGGGCGTCCTGCATGACGTTCAGCGCGTGCTGTACGGCCGCGCAGTGCTCCCCCTCGGCGAAGACCGCGGCGCGGGCCGGGTCGTCGGTGCTCCAGGCGTAGGCGCGGATCAGCCCCTCGGCGACGAACTCCTCGCAGGCGTCCCGGAGTTCGGCCGCGAGAGCCGGGTCGAGGTCGGACAGGTGGAGCTGGTACAGGTCGACGCGGTCGGTGCCCAGGCGTTCCAGCGACGCGGTGAGAGCGCGGCGCGCGTACGCGGGTGTGGGGTCGGCGCCGGTGAGGGTGCGGGTGTCCTCGTCGAAGACGTTGCCCCACTTGGTGGCGAGCACGATGTCGTCCCGGCGCTTGCCGAGGGCCCGGCCGAGGACCCGCTCGCTGTGCCCGGCGCCGTAGGTGTCGGCCGTGTCGAAGAACGTGATGCCCAGATCGAGGGCGCGCCGGACCGCCCGTACGGACTCCTCGTCGTCGACCTTGCCCCAGCCGAGGGGCTGCCCGTCGGCGGCCTGCCATTCGCCGCCGATCGCCCAGCAGCCGAAGCCGAGCGCGCTGACCTCGATGCCGGAGCGGCCGAGAGTGCGTGTGATCTCCATGTCCGAGAACGCTAGGAGTTGAAGCGCACACGAAGGCAAGGGGCCGTGGGGGATGTCTACGCCTGGCCGGTCTCGAAGCGGGAGATCCGGCCGTCCTCGGCCACCTCGAAGTGCCACTTGGTGCGCATCTCGCCCCAGGTGTCGTTGCGGTAGCGGGCGATGAGGTCGCGGCCGCCACGGGACTCGTTGTCGACGTCCATGTGGCCGTGGGAGGAGAAGATCTCCCGGTCGATCCAGTCGTCGAGGTCGCGGTCGCTGCCGTCGTCCGCCATGGTCGCACCCGGTGCGAGCAGCGCCAGGAAGGCCTCGCGGTCATGCGCGTTGACGGCCGAGACGAAGGCGCGGACGGCCGGGTCGCTGAGTTTGGCTGGCTGAATCGTCATGCCCGTCAGACTGCAACCGCGGGCCCGAGGGCGCCACCCGAACGGCCGCGCGGGGTTCCGGGTGGGTGTGAGCGGTGCGACGGTGGAAACGCGAGGGGGGTCTCGTTCCGTATCTCGTGCTGGGAGTCATCGTGACCGCTTACGACCGACGTGATCTGGGCCTGCTGCTGCTCCGGCTGGGAACCGGGGGTGTGCTGGCCGCCCACGGCGCACAGAAACTGCTCGGCTGGTTCGGAGGGGGCGGTATCGAAGGGACCGGCCAGTTCATGGAGTCCGTCGGGTACGCCCCGGGCCGGGCGAGCGCCACGGCGGCCGGGTTGGCCGAGGCGGGCGGCGGCACGCTGCTCGCGCTGGGCCTCGCGACCCCCGCGGCGGGTGCGGCGGCGGCCGGCGCGATGGCCGGCGCGTCCGCGGTGCACGCGCCCAACGGCTTCTTCAACGCGAGCGGTGGCTACGAGTACGCGGCCTCGCTGGGCCTGACGGCGGCCGGTCTCGCGGTGACGGGCCCCGGCCGGCTCTCCCTGGACCACGCGCTCGGCCACACGGTCAACCGCGGCTGGATGGTCCCGGTGGCCCTCGCGGTGACGGGGGTGGCCACGGCGGCGGTCGTCGGGATGCGCGGCCGGCGGCTGCGGGAGAAGGAGGGCCAGTCCGACGACACGCAGGAGGCGCTGTTCGAGGAGGAGGCAGCGCTTTACGAGGAGTAGAAGCGCTGCACGAGGCGGAGCAGGCGCTGTACGGCGGACGAATCCGGTGCCACGTCGTGGCAAGCTGCTCCGCATGAGTGATCACGGCATGCCCTCCGCGGATCTGTGGACGTCCGTCGACGCCCTGTGGGCCTGGCTGGAGACCGATCAGCCGGTGCGCGGCCGCGAGGGGCTCCTGCTGCGGATGCTGAAGCTGTCCGAGGAGGTCGGGGAGGTCTCCGAGGCCGTCATCGGGGCGATCGGCCAGAACCCGCGCAAGGGCGTCACCCACACCTGGGAGGACGTCGAGGCGGAGCTGTGCGATGTGGTGATCACGGCGCTGGTGGCGCTGCGCACGCTGACTCCGGACACGCGGGAGGTCCTCCACCGCCATCTGGCCCGGGTGACGCGGCGTTCACTGGGGCACGGAGCCGTCTGACACGCCGCCGGTGCCCCGCGGCACGGGCTGTCACCGTCACCCGGTCGGGCGAAGCCCCCGGGCACCTCGCACCCGGCTCCTCGGACGATGAACCGGACGACGGCAGCGGCCGGAGGAGCCCCATGAACGACACCCCCGCCCCCTTCACGGAAGAGGACTACGCGAACCGTATGACCCTGGCGGCCAGAGAGGCGGCCGGGACCGGCCTGGCCGGACTGCTCATCACCCCCGGCCCCGACCTGGTCCGCCTCTGCGGCTACCGCGCCACCGCCACCGAACGCCTGACGCTCCTCGTCCTCACCCCCGGCTCCGAGCCCCGCCTCCTGGTCCCCGCCCTGGAACGTCCCGACGCGGAGGCCGCACCGGGCGCGGGCGCGGTGCGGATCTCCGACTGGCGCGACGGCCAGGACCCGTACGCCGCCGCCACCGGGCTGCTCCTCCCGAACGGCCGCTACGGCGTCTGCGACACCACGTGGGCCCTGCATCTGCTGGGGCTCCAGGAGGCCCTGCCGTTGACGGCCTACCGCCCGCTGACCGTCGTACTGCCGATGCTGCGCGCGGTGAAGGACGAGCACGAGGTGGTCCGGCTCGCGGCGGCGGGAGCGGCGGCCGACGCGGCCTACGAGGAGTTCCTGTCCGTACGGTTCACCGGGCGCCGCGAGACGGAGGTGGCCGCCGACCTGGCCCGGCTGCTCCGTGAGCACGGCCACCGCCAGGTCTTCACCTCGGTGGCGTCCGGCCGGAACAGCGCGGACCCGCAGCACGGCACGGGCGAGCGGACGCTCGGCAAGGGCGACACGGTGGTCCTGGACTTCGGCGGCCTGAAGGACGGCTACGCCTCGCACACGAGCCGCACGATCCACGTGGGCGAACCGACGCGGGAGGAACGCACGGTCCACGACGTCGTCCGTACGGCCCAGCAGGCGGCCTTCGACGCGGTCGCCCCCGGCGTGCCCTGCCGGGACGTCGACCGCAGGGCCCGCCGGGTGATCGAGGACGCGGGGTACGGCGAGTACGCCGCCGAACCCACCGGGCACGGCGTCGGCATCACCGCCCACGAGCCGCCGTACGTCACCGAGGCCGAGCAGACCCCGCTCGTCCCCGGCATGTGTCTGTCGATCGGCGCCGGGATGCGTCTGCCGGGCCGTTTCGGCGTACGGATCGCGGACGTGGTGACGTGCACGGCGGACGGGGGACAGCGGCTCACCGCCACGGATCACGCACTGGCGATCGTGCCGTGAGGTCCGGCGCCGGGAACGCGTCAGCCGCGGAGCCGGTCGAAGGCGAAGGGCGTGAGGACCTCGGGGCGGTGGCCGGTGCGGATGTACTCGGCGAGGCGGTGGCCGGTGGCCGGGCCCAGGGTGACGCCGAGCATGCCGTGGCCGGTCGCCGCGAAGACGTTCTCCCGGCCCGGCAGCCGGTCGATCACCGGGAGGCCGTCGGGGAGGAAGGGCCGGCCGCCGACCCAGGGATCGCGGATCAGGCTCACCAGGTCGTCGGGATCGTCGAACCACTGGCCCAGGTAGTGGCGGCTGGCGAGCGCCACCGCCACGATCCGGCGCCAGTCGAGGCGGTTGTTGTTGCCGCTCAGCTCCATCGTGCCGCCGATCCGCGTGGTGGCGCCGATCGGTGAGGCGACGGCCCTGCGCTCGCCGAAGTACAAGGTGTGCCGGGGTGCCGGGTCCAGGTCCACCGCGAAGCTGTAGCCCTTGCCGGCCTGGAGCGGCAGCCGGTGTCCGAGCTCGCGCAGCAGTGCGGTGGACCGCATCCCGGCCGCGACGACCACCGCCGAGCAGGGGATCTCGCCCTGGTCGGTCCGCAGCGCGGTCACCCGTCCCGCCCCGGACCGGAATCCGGTGACCTCCGCGTTCTCGTGGACCTTCACCCCGGCGTCGGCGAGGGCCTCGCCCAGCCCGCGGGCGAACGCCTCCGGGTCGACCACGCCCTCGCCCTCGACGAGGTAGGCCGCACGCACCCGGGACGAGAGCGCGCCGTCCAGCAGCCGGGCCTCGTCGCCCGTGGTGATGTCGTCGGGCATCGGATAGTGGCCCTCCGCCATCTCCCGCTGGATCGCGAGGTGATGACGGGCCTCGGCCGCCGACAGGAACGCGTGCACCATGCCGGGCCGGGTCAGCGTGGTGGTGACCCCCGCCTCGCGCAGCCCGTCGAAGAGGTCGAAGGTGTCGTGGTTCAGGTCGGCGATCGCCGCGTAGCCGCGCCGGAAGGCGGCCGGTGCGCTGCTGCGCCAGAACCGCCACAGCCAGCGCAGGAACGCCGGGTCGGGCAGGGGCCGTAGGTAAAGGGGCGAGTCCGGGCGGCCCAGGGAGCGCAGGGCGTAGCGCAGCACTCCGGGGGACGGTACGGGCGTCGAGTGGCTGAGGCAGACCCAGCCGGCGTTGCCCCGGGACACCCCCGAGCCCAGTCCGCGCCGTTCGACGACCTCCACCGCGAGACCGGCCGCCGCCAGGTAGTACGCGGTGCACAGTCCCACGACTCCGCCCCCGACGACCACCACGGGGCGGTCGCCGGTGACAGCGGGCACACCGGTCATGACGCGTTGCCGTAGGCCGCGAGGAACTCCCGGGTCCGGGCCTGGGAGGGGCTGTCGAGGACGTCCTCGGGCCTGCCCTCCTCCACGATCCGGCCGCCGTCGACGAAGACGACGTGGTCGGACACCTCGCGGGCGAAGGGCAGTTCATGGGTGACGAGCAGCATCGTCATCCCGTCCGCGGCGAGTTCGCGCATCACGCTCAGCACCTCCCGGGTCGCCTCGGGGTCCAGGGAGGACGTGGGCTCGTCGAAGAGCAGCAGTTCGGGCCTCAGGGCGAGGGCCCGCGCGATGGCGACGCGCTGCTGTTCACCGCCGGACAGCTGCTCGGGCTGTGCGAGCGCGCGGTGCGCGACACCGACCCGGCGCAGCAGCGTGACGGCCCGCTCCAGCGCCTCCTGTTCCGGGACGCCGGCCTTGCGCTGGGCCAGGACGACGTTCTCCACGGCGGTCAGGTGCGGGAAGAGATTGAAGCGCTGGAAGACCATGCCGACGGTGCGGCGCAGCCGGGGCAGGTCCCGGCAGACGGTGCGGCCGCCTTGGTGCACCATCTCCCCGGCGACCTCGATCGTGCCGCTGTCGGGGCGTTCCAGCAGGTTGACGCAGCGCATCAGGGTCGTCTTGCCGCCGCCGCTCTGTCCGATGACGCTGACGATCCGGCCGCGGTCGACCTCCAGGTCCACGTGGTCGAGGACGAGGCGGCCGTCGAAGGACTTGCTCAGCCCCTCGATCCGTACGACGGCCTCGGTCCGTGGCGTGTCAGCGGGCTGCGGGGTGGTCGGTGGGGTGGTGACCGACTCGGTCATACGGCACCTGCCTTCAGGTCGGCTTCCACGGCTGAAGCGGCTTCGGCGGCTTCAGCGGTTTCGGCAGCTTGACCGGCTTCACCGGCGGGAGCGGCTTCGGCCGGCGCGAGGAGTGCGCGGGCCGCCTTCAGGCGCCGGCGTCGAAGCGGGGAGAGGGGGATTCCCGCGCGCACCTTGCGTTCGAGGAGCAGGAGCAGTTGGGAGAGCGGGTAGCACAGGGCGAAGTAGAGGGCCGAGATGACCAGGTACACCTCCAGGGCCCGGAAGGTGGCCGAGGTGATGAGCCGCCCCTCGGACATCAGCTCGGCCGCGGAGACGGTGACCAGCAGCGAGGTGGACTTCAGCAGGTCGACGAGCATGGTGTTGGTGCCGGGCAGCGCCTGCCGTACGGCCTGCGGCAGCACGATGTGCCCGAAGATGCCGGCCCGGCCCAGGCCCAGCGCCTGACCCGCCTCCGTCTGTCCGGCGTGCACCCCGCTGATCGCGGACCGGAAGATCTCCGAGAGGTAGGCGGCGTAGAAGACGACGAGGCTGAGGCAGCCGGCGGTGAAGACGTCCAGGCGGATGCCGGCCGAGGCCAGGCCGAAGTAGGTGAGGAAGATGATGGCGAGGAGGGGGACGTTCTTGAACACCTCGGTGTAGACGGCGGCCACGGCCCGCGCGGGCCACGCTCTGCTGAGCCGGAGCAGCGCCACCGCGAGACCGAGCAGGACCGCGCCGGCGAAGCTGACGACGGTGTAGGAGACGGTGCGCCAGAGCGCGTCGATCAGGTCGGACCGGTAGTCGGACCAGGGGACTTGGAAGAGGCCGGACATGTCGTCCCCTCACTTCGCGATGGTCGGCGGGTTCCAGTCCTGCGGCCGGTCCACGCCCCGGCGCGCGGTGGCGACGTCGGCGTCCGGCTTCAGGAACTGCTCGGGGTCGCCGCCGTACTTCTCGACGAGCTGGGCCATCTCGCCGTCCCGGTACATGGCGTCGATCTGCGCGGAGATCGCCCGCTCCAGCTTGGTCTCCTGCTTCGGGAGGTAGAAGCCGGTCTGGTACGGCTGGAAGTAGGCGTAGGCGGGCTTCGCCTTGACCTGGGCGGCGGTCGGCGGGGTCAGGTACTGGGTGCTGATCTTCAGCTCCGGGCGTTCCTTCTGCGCCGCGATGATGAGCAGCGGGTCGAGGAAGCCGACGTCGACGCGGCCCGCGCCGAGGTCGTCGAAGACGCCGTTGGCATCGGGGTAGGCGTGCAGCTTGGCGCCGGGGACGGACTGGATGGACTTGACCCAGACGTAGCCCTCGACGGTGCCGAGGTTCAGTCCCTCGAGGTCGTCGACGGTCTTGTAGGTCTTGCCGTTGCGGACGGCCATCGCCGGGGGCGAGTAGTAGGGCGGGTCGGTGAACAGGCCCTGCTTCTGCCGGTCCGCGGACCAGGCGACACCGCCGACGGTGATGTCCACGCGGCGGGACTGCACTCCGGCGAGCATGCCGGCGAAGTCCGTCACCTGGGGCTTCACCGTCAGCCCGAGTTTCTGGGCCACGTGGTTGAGGATGTCGCCGTCCAGTCCGACGATCTTGCCGCCCTGGACGCTGGTGTAGGGCGCGTACGGCTCTACGGCGACCTTGATGACGCCGGGGGTGAGGGTGCCGAGCGCGGCGGTCTTCGCCGACACGTTCTTGGGGCCGTCGTCGTCCCCGGAGCCGCAGGCGGCGGTGCCGAGGAGCAGGAGGCCGCCGGACAGGGCGACGGCGAGCGGACGCATACGGATCATCGGCATGGGCCTTCCGTAACGAAGCTGAGGGATGCAGAGGGATGCAAGGGATGCAGGGGGATGCAGAGGGGGAGCCCGCCGTCTCACCGCGTTGTGCCCCCGGCGGGGAGGTGATTGGGGCCATACGCTACGAACCGGCCCCGGCCACGTCACCGTGTACTCCGTACAGACTTGTGGCCGAATTCGATCGATCCGCTGTACGGTGCGTCCAGCCCGGCCCGCCCCTCGACGGGAGGACCGCTCATGCTGAGCCCGTCACTCGCGCAGGAGATCGCCTCCGACACCACCGCCGTCATCGGCTTCAACGTGCTGATCACGGACGCGGACGGCATGGTCATCGGCAGCGGTGACAGCGGCCGGGTGGGCAGCTTCCACGAGGCGTCCGTCGAGGTCGTGCGCACCCAGGAACCCGCCACGCACAACGCCTCGCAGGCGCAGCTGCTGCGCGGGGTGCGCCCGGGGGTCACCCTGCCCCTGGTCGCGGACGGAAAGGCCGTGGGCACGGTCGGGATCACCGGGACTCCCGCGCAGGTGCGCCGGTTCGGACTGCTGGTGAAACGCCAGACGGAGATCCTGCTCAGGGAGTCCGTGATGCTGCGCTCCCGGCTGCTCGCCGAGCGGGCCGCGGAGAAGCTGCTCGCCGATGTCGCCGCGTACGACCCGCAGGTCGTGGAGGGCGACTTCCTGCTGTTCCGGGCCGCCGAGCTGGGCTTCGACCTACGGCTGCGGCGGGTCGCGGTCGCCATCGAGGTACGGGTCCCCGACGCGGGCGGCCGTCGTCAAGGGGCGCCCACCCGGGACATGGCGCTGGTCCGCTCGGAACTGCTGCGCACGGTCCGTGAGGTCTTCGCCGACCCCCAGGACATCATCGCCTCCACGGCTCCCGGGTGGATCGGCGTCCTGCGCAGGCTCCCGGACCGGCGCCCGGTGTCCTCCCTGCTGGACGACTGCCGGCGGACCACCGACGTCATCGCCGCGCAGGACGGCCTCGTCGCCCGCGCCGGTGTCGGCGAACCGGCCGCCTCGGTGAGCGGGCTGCACGACTCCTACCAGGACGCCTGCGACGCGCTGCGCCTCGGGGCCCGGGTGGCGAGCGGCTCCCCCGTCCATCTGATCACCGACCTGCGCGTCCACCAGGCCCTCACGTCGGTCTCCCAGCCGGCCCGCAACCGCCTGATCGAACGCACCGCGGCGAGCCTGCGCGCCCAGCCGGACTGGCCGGTGCTGCGCGACACGATCACGGCGTGGTGCGAGAGCGGGTTCAACCTGGTCCGCGCGTCGGAGGCCCTGCACATCCACCGGAACACCGTCGTCTACCGGATGAACAAGATCGAGCAGACGACGGGTCGGTCACTGCGGGAGCATCGGACCGCGATGGCGCTGTATCTGGCTTGTCTGGCGGATCGGTTGGGTGGGGGGCCGGGGGGCGAGGGCGGGGGCTTCGGCGACGGCGACGGCTAGGGCGAGTGAGCCTGCGGCCCGGTTGCCCGGTCGCCCCGGTCAGCCTGAGGCCGTGGTCTCCTCCGGATCGCCGCACTACCGGTCCAGCCCGTGCTTGCGGGTGCGGGGTGGAGTCGGCGAGGACACGGACGGGGTGTGCGCTCGTGCGGTCGCCGTGAGCTCTCCCGGGTGTCGTATACGGCGGAGGCCCGTTACCCGCACGGGTCTCCAAGAGGGCTCCAAGTCCCTTCCAAGTGGGATGTGAAGAGTCCGTGCCGGGGGATCTGTGTCAGCGGGGAGTTCTGAGGTGCGGGAGCAGGTTCGGTTCACGGTGCTCGGGCCGGTCGGTGCGTGGCGCGGCGCGGTCGAGGTGGATCTCGGGCCGCCGCGGCAGCGGGCGGTGCTGGCCGTGCTGCTGCTGGCCGAGGGGTCCCGGGTTCCGGTGGCCGGACTGGTCGACGCGTTGTGGGGTGCCGCCCCGCCAGCCTCCGCGGTGGGGTCGGTGCGGACGTACGTGCACCGGCTGCGGCGGACCCTCGGGGAGGACGCTGCGCTGATCCGGTCCGTGGGGGACGCCTATGTCGTACGTGCGCTCCCCGAGGACCTCGATCTCGCCGCCTTCCGTGAGCTGACCGCGCGCGCCGAACTCGTCCGCCGCAAGGGGGACTTGCACGGGGCCGCCGTACACCTGCGGGACGCGCTCGCGCTGTGGCGGGGTCCCGCGCTGGCCGGGGTGCGGGGGGAGTTCGCGCAGACTCGGCGCGAGCAACTGGAGGCGCTCCGGCTGTCCGCCCTGGAGTCCCTGCTGGCGATACGGCTCGACCAGGGCGAACACGTCCAGGCCGTACCCGAGTTGGCCGCGCTGGTCGCCGGGCATCCGCTGGACGAGCGGTTCCGCGAGATGCTGATGCTGGCGCTCTACCGCTGCGGTCGGCAGTCCGCGGCGCTGGAGACGTACGCCGAGGTCCGGACGCTGCTCGCGGAGGAACTCGGCGTCGACCCGGGGCCGGCTCTGCGACGCCTGTACGAGGGGATTTTGCGGGCGGATCCGGGGCTGCTCGCCGTACCGGGCGGAGAGGGGTCGGCCGCCGCGACCAGGGCGGAGATGTCGCCAACTACCGTGGCACCCCAGGCCGAGATGACGCCGACGACCATCGCGACCCCGGCCGAGGTGCCGCCTACCGCCGTTCCTTCGGCCGAGGTGACACCTACCGCGGTCCCCCCGGCCGACGTGCCGCCCACCGCTGTTCCCTCGGCCGACGTGACACCCACGGCCGGGCCCGACCCGGCACCAGCGGCTGCGCATGCGTTCGGTACGACGACGGCACCCCCGGCACCCCCGGCAACGCATGCCACCACCACAGCCCCGGCCTCCACCCGCCCCGTCCCCGCCCAACTCCCCTCCGAGCTCCCCGGCTTCGTCGGACGGCACACCCAACTGGAACAGGCCTCCGCACTGGTCCCGGAGGGCGACGCCCCCTCCGCCACCGTCGTGATCGGCGGTACCGCCGGTGTCGGCAAGACCGCGTTCGCCGTGCACTGGGCCCGAAGGATCGCCCCCCGCTTCCCGGACGGGCAGCTCTACCTCAACCTGCGCGGCTTCGACCCCGCCGGCGCCCCCGTCCCGCCCGCGCAGGCGCTGCGTACCCTGCTGGAGGCGCTCGGGGTCCCGCCGCGTGAACTCCCCGAGGACCAGGACGCGTTGGCGGCGCGGCTGCGGACCGTGCTGACCGGGCGCCGTGTGCTGATCCTGCTGGACAACGCCCGGGACCCGGGCCAGATACGGCCGCTGCTGCCCGGCGCCCCGGGCTGTCTCGTCATCGTGACCAGCCGGAACCGGCTGGGCGGACTGGTGGCCGTGGACGGCGCCCGTCCGCTGCGCCTGGACGTGCTGACCGCGCGGGAGGGCCACGACCTGCTGGAGCGCCGTCTGGGCGCCGCGCGGGTGGCCGCCGAACCGGGGGCGGTCCGCGAGATCGTCGAGCTGTGCGCGCGGCTGCCGCTGGCCCTGGCGGTCGTGGCGGCCCGCGCGGCCGACCGCACCGCCTTCCCGCTCGCCGCGCTCGCGGAGGAACTCGCCGAGGGGCACGGCAGTCTCGACGCGTTCACGGACACCGACCAGGCGGCCGACGTACGGGCCGTCCTGTCCTGGTCGTACCACGCGCTCTCGCCCGCCGCGGCCCGTCTCTTCCGGCTGCTGGTGCTGCACCCCGGCCCGGACGTCTCGCTGCCCGCCGCCGCGAGCCTGGCCGGTCTCGGCACGGCCGCCGCACGGAGTCTGCTGGCCGAGCTGGTGCACACCCATCTCGTGGACGAGCCGGCGCCCGGCCGCTACGCCTGGCACGACCTGCTGCGCGCCTACGCCGCCGAGCTCTCCGCCGAGACGGACGGCCCCGAGGAGATCACGGCCGCCCGCCGTCGGATGGTCGACCACTATCTGCACAGCGCCCACGCCGCCGCGCGGCTCATGGACCTCACCCGGGACCGGATCGTCCTGGCCGAGCCGTCCCCGGGGGTGCGGAGCGAGTCGCACACCACCCCGCAACGGGCGATGGCCTGGTTCGGCACCGAACGGGCCGTCCTGGTCGCGGTGTTGCGGGAGGCCTCCGCGCACGGCTTCGACGTCCACGCCTGGCAGCTCGCCTGGTGCGTGGAGCACCACTTCGGCCGGCAGGGGCTGTGGCACGAGCTGGGTGTCACCCTGCGCACCGCGCTGGAGTCCGCCGACCGGCTCGGCGATCCGACCGCCCTCGCGCACATCCACCGGGGGCTGGCCCAGGCCGAGTCGTACGCGAAGCGCACCGGTGACGCCCGGGCGCACATCGAGCGGGCCATCGAGCTGTTCGCCAAGGTGGGCGACGTCCCCGCGCTGACCGAGAGCCACCGCCAGCTGAGCGTCGTCCTGGAGGTGCAGGGCGATCTGGAGGGCGCCCTCGACCACCACCGGCAGGCTCTGGAGCTGCTCGGCCCGGACGGCGAGGGCAGGTTGCGGTCCTGGATCCTCAACGGCCTTGGCTGGTACCACTCGTTGCTGGGCCGGCACCGCGAGGCGCTGGAGTTCTGCGCCGCCGCCATGGAGTTGGCCCGCGCCCGCGACGACGACTACACGCTGGGGCACGTCCTCAACAGCATCGGGCACGCCCGGCACCATCTCGGCGCGCACGAGGAGGCCGTCGCCGCCTTCGAGGAGGCGCTGGCGCGTTTCCGGCACGTGGGCGGGGTGCCCTGGGCGGAGGCGCACACGCTGGCCTCGCTCGCCGACTCCCGGCTGGGCCTGGGGCAGCCGGAGCGCGCCCGCGCCCTGCTGGCGGAGGCGGTGCGGATCCTGGACCGGCTCGGGCATCCGGACGCCGGACCGATGCGCGAGAAGCTGGCCGCCCTGTCGCCGGAGGGGCACCGGGCGGGGCACGGCGGGTGAGGGTCGCCGCATCGGTGCACCTCCTCGTGCCGGCGGTCGGGACGCTCACCCGCACTACGGGGCCGTGGGTCCGCGGGTTCTGCCTCCCCGACGGCCGTTACCGTACCGTTACCATTTGGCGCGGCGGGCCGGATTCCCTTCCGGGGCGAGAACCCCACGCGGCTCTGCTCCGTAGTGAGGGATGGGGCCGTCGTGTCGCACCGGGCGGCGGACGACCATCGCACCGCAATCGGGAGTCGATCGGCAGCCGATCGGCGGCCCCGACGATCGGTGCGTGATCGCGAACGAGCAGCAGGAGAACAGAGAATGCCCGGACGGGGGCCAGGCCTTCGCGCGTGTGATCTACCAGACGCACGGCACCGCCCTGCTCCAGTTCGCCCAGGGACTGACCCTGGGGGACGTGCACGGCGCCGAGGACATCGTCCAGGAGGCCGTGCTCAGGGCCTGGCGCCATGCCGAGAAGCTCACCTCGACGCCCGGCCTGACGCGCCCCTGGCTCTTCACCGTCGTACGGCGGCTCGCCATCGACGCCCACCGCACCCGTCGGGCCCGTCCCGCGGACCTCATCCCCACCGCGCTGGACCGCGAGGTCGTCTCCGACAGCAGCGAACGCACCCTCACCTCCCAGGTGTTGACCCGGGCGCTGGCCGAACTGGACCGCCCGCACCGGGAGGTGCTGGTGCACCGGTACTGCCTCGACCGCAGCATCGAGGAGACCGCGGCCGAGCTGAACCTCCCCCAGGGCACGGTCAAGTCCCGCAGCAGCCACGCCCTCCGCGCCCTGCGCAACGCCCTCACCTCGCTCGGCGCGGCCACCCCGGCCGCCCTGCGCTGACCAACTCGCCCTACGGCACTCACACTTCACTGGAGGCTCCGGCGTGCCACGCCAGCTACTGACCGTCTGCCAGGAACCCGCCCCGGACGCCCCCGCGGACTCCTTCCGGACCATCGGCGAGGCACTGGAGCGGGCGCGCGGCGGAGCCGTGATCAGTGTCCGCCCGGGCCGCTACCAGGAGGGCCTGGTGATCGGCACCCGGGTGACGATCGTGGCCGAACAGGCGCGGGGCAGCGTGGAGATCGCGCCCCGGCGCGGCAGCGCGGTGGTGCTGAAGGCGGACGCGGTGATGCTCACCGACCTCGTCCTGACCGGCCGGGACGAGGAGTTGCCGGTGGTCGACGTGGCGCGCGGCCAACTCGCCCTGGAGGGCTGCGACGTGACCGGCGCGGGCTGGACCGCGCTGCTCGCCCGGGGCACCGGCTCGCTGGCCATGCGCGACTGCCGGATCACCAACCCGCAGGGCGCGGGCCTGGTCGTCACCTCCCCCGTGGACAGTTCGGTCGAGTCGTGCACGGTGGAGCACCTGGGCACCTCGGGCGCGGTGATCGGCGAACGCGGCCGGGTCACCCTGCGCGGCTGCACGGTCCGGGACGCGCGCGGCAACGGCGTCCTCGCGAACGGCGAGGCCCGCGGCTCTGTCGAGGACTGCGACATCTCCTCCACCGACAAGCCCGCGATCGCCCTGGAGGACCACTGCACCACCCGGGTCGTGCGCACCGCCGTGCACGACACCAGCACCGGCGTCCACCTGAGCAGCGCGGCCCGCACCACCCTGGAGGGCGTGACGGTCACCGGCACCACCGGCCCCGGGATCGTGCTGTCCGGCGGCACCGATCCGTGGCTGCGGCGCTGCCGTACGACCCGGACCGAGGGCCACGGCATGGCCGTACTGGAGAGGTCGCGCGGCACCATCGAGGACTGCCGTCTGGAGGCGGCGCAGGCACCGGCCCTGCGGGTCGGCGGATCGTCCTCGCCCGTGCTCATCGGCCTTTCCGTGCAGGGGAGTTCGGCGGCGGGGGTGCTCCTGGAGGAGGAGTCGGTGGCCGAACTGGACCGGCTGGAGGTGGTGGACGCGGGCGGCGTCGGCATCTCGGTGCGCTCCGGTGCCAATCCGCTGCTGCGCCGGGCGCTCGTCACGGCCCCCGGCGGCCACGGCGTGGAGGTGTCGGCCGACGGACGCGGCCGTCTGGAGGACTGCGTGGTCGAACGCCCCGGTGGGGCGGGCGTCCGGGTGGAGGACGACGGCAATCTGTACGTCGGCGGCGGCAGCGTCGACGTGGCGGGCGGGCCCGGCCTGTCGGTCGGGCCGGACGGCAGCGTCACGCTCCGGGACTGCGAGATCCGCGGCGACCGCGGCAGCGCGCACCCCGGGGTCCTGGTGGAGAAGGGCGGCGAACTCACCGCCAGCAGACTGCGGGTGACCGGCGCGGGCGGCCACGGCGTGGTCGTGGAGGACGGCGGGCGCGGCGCCTTCACCTCCTGCGAGTCGCTGCGCAGCGAGGGCGACGGCTTCCGCGTCGACACCGACGCGCCGGTCTCCCTGGTCAACTGCACGGCCCGGGAGAACACGGGCGGCGGCCTGGTGCAGGTCCGCCCCGGTGACCGGCTCGCCGTGGAGGGGCTGACCAGCGCGGACAACGGCCGCCGGGACGCCTGGGGGCTGGGCGACGCGGAGGGCACGGACCCGGCGGGCGCCGCGGCTTCCCCGGGCCCGGACGGCAGCCAAGGAGGCGGTGCGCTGGGCGAGTTGGAGGCGCTCATCGGCCTGGAGGACGTCAAGCAGCAGGTCCGCACGCTGGTCAACCTCACCCGGCTCGCGCAGCGCCGGGCGAGCATGGGGATGCCGGTCCCGCCGATGAGCCGCCATCTGGTCTTCGCGGGCCCGCCCGGCACCGGCAAGACCACCGTCGCCCGGCTCTACGGCGCGATCCTCACCGAGTTGGGTGTGCTGCGCTCCGGCCACCTGGTCGAGGTCTCGCGCGCGGACCTCGTGGCGCAGATCGTCGGCGGGACGGCCATCAAGACCACCGAGACCTTCAACAGGGCTCTGGGCGGTGTGCTGTTCATCGACGAGGCCTACACGCTGGTCTCCGACAGCCGCAGCAGCGGCGCCGACTTCGGCCGGGAGGCCGTCGACACCCTGCTGAAGCTGATGGAGGACCACCGCGAGGACATGGTCGTGGTGGTGGCCGGCTACACCGACGAGATGACCGGCTTCCTGGCCTCCAACCCCGGTCTCGCGTCCCGCTTCTCGCGCACCGTGGAGTTCTCCAACTACTCGGTGCCGGAGCTGGTCGCCATCATGGAGTCGATGTGCGCCCGCCACCAGTACGAGCTGGCGGACGCCACCCGCAAGGCCCTGGCCGCCCGCTTCGAGCGGATGCCGCGTGACGCGACCTTCGGCAACGGCCGCGCGGCCCGTCAGCTCTTCGAGGAGATGGTGGACCGCCAGGCGACCCGGCTCGCCTCCCAAGTCGACATCGGTCAACGGGACTTGGCGCTCTTCGTCCCGCAGGACGTGGGCGAGGACGCGGCGGCCGCCGTGAGCGACGAGGGCCCGGCGGGCGGCGACCCGCTGACCCGGCTGGCCGAGATGACCGGCCTGGCCGGCGTCAAGCGGGACGTCACGGACCTGGTCAACCTGCTGGCCACCGCTCGCCGTCGCGAGGCCGCCGGCCTCCCGGCCCCCCGCATCAGCCACCACCTGGTCTTCACCGGCCCGCCCGGCACCGGCAAGACCACGGTGGCCCGTCTCTACGGCGAACTCCTCGCCTCCCTCGGTGTGTTGCCCCGGGGTCAGCTGGTCGAGGTGGCCCGTGCCGACCTGGTGGGCCGCTATGTGGGGCACACCGCCCAGCTCACCCGCGAGGTCTTCGAACGGGCCCTGGGCGGCGTGCTGTTCATCGACGAGGCGTACACCCTGACTCCGCCGGGGCCGTCCGGGTCGTCGGACTTCGGCAGGGAGGCGGTGGACACCCTGCTGAAGCTGATGGAGGACCACCGCGACGAGGTCGTCGTCATCGTCGCCGGCTACACGGACGAGATGACCCGCTTCCTTGCCTCCAACCCGGGCCTGTCGTCCCGCTTCTCGCGCCGCGTGGAGTTCACCGACTACTCCACGGAGGAGCTGGTCACCATCGTCCGCCACCACGCGGAGACGAACGGCTACGCGTGCGGGCCGGGCACGGGGACGGCCCTGCGGTCGCACTTCGACGCCCTGCCGCGCGACCGTTCCTTCGGCAACGCGCGGCTGGCCCGCCAGGTGCTGGAGACGATGATGACGCGGCAGGCGGGGCGGATCAGCGCGATGGCCGCGCCGGGCTTCGACGATCTGCGGTTGCTGGTGCCTTCGGATGTGCCGGGTGGGGAGGCGGAGTGAGCTCGCCGGCACGGGGCGTGAGCCGACCGATTCGCGAAGTGACCCGGCTGACGGGCGAAGTGAGCGGGCCGACTTGCGAAGTGACCTCGCCGACAGGGGAAGTGAGCCCAAAGGCTCGCGAAGTGACGCGGCCGACTCGGGAAGTGAGCGGGCCGGCGTGCCAAGTGACGTGGCCTGCGGGCGCGTTGGCGCGGCCGGCAGGCGCATTGGCCGTGGCGCTGGCCCTTGCGGCTCTGGGCGGGCCGGCCGCGGGCGCGCCTCTGGCCGACGGCGGGGTGAATCTTCCGGTGATCCCCTCCGTGCTGGCCGCCGGCGCCTCCTGTACGGCGGGGTCGTCCTCGGTGGCGAAGGCTGTGCCGTGGGAGCAGCGGTCGTTGGGGCTCACGCGGGTGTGGCCGACGGCGGGTGGCAGCGCGGGGGGTGCCGGGGTGACGGTCGCGGTCGTGGACACCGGGGTCGCCGCGCAGGCGCCCGCGCTCGCGGGACGTGTGACGGCGGTGGGCTCGGCGGACGGTGACTGTGTGGGACACGGCACCTTCGTGGCCGGCCTGATCGCGGCGGCGCCCGCGCGGGAGGTGCGGTTCGCCGGGGTCGCGAGCGGGGCCCGTGTCCTCGCGGTGCGCGGTACCGACACGCGGGGCGCGGCCACGGCGGCCTCGCTGGCCTCCGGCATCCGCTCGGCCGCGCAGGCGGGGGCCGAGGTCATCGTCGTATCACCGGCCCTGGCCCAGGGGTCCACGGGACTGACGGCCGCGGTGGCTTACGCCGCGAAGCGGGACGCCCTGGTGGTCGCGGCGGCCGCCCCTGACCCGACCGGGCCCGCCACCGCCTCCCCTCCCCCGCCCCGCGACTACTGGCCCGCCTCGGACCCCGGGGTCCTGTCCGTTCTGGACCTCGACGCGAAGGGCTCCCGGCCCGCGAACGCCCCCAGCCCCCTGCGGGCCGACCTCTCGGCCCCCGGCGACGGTGTTGTCGGCATCGGTCCCTCCGGCAAGGGCCACTACATCGGCTCCGGGGCCTCCCTCACGGCGGCGTACGTGGCCGGTACGGCTGCGCTGGTGCGGGCCGCGCATCCCGACCTGACGGCCGCGCAGACGGCTGCGCGGCTCACGGGGACGGCGTATCCGTCCGACGTGCCCCGGCTGGATCCGTACGCCGCGGTGACCGCCGTACGCACGGGAACGGCCCCGAAGGACGACGGGCCGCGAGAGCCCCCGGTGCGGCTCGCTTCGGACACCTCGGCCCGCACTGCGAGCCATCGCGCGCTGGCCACGGCTGCGGTGGGGGTTGCGGTGGGCTTGGGGGTGGCGTGGGCGGCGGTGATCGTACGACTGCGGGGCCGACGGCGGGTCGGGGGCGGCGGGGAGCTCGGGCAGCCGGGTGTGTAGTCGGCTGCCGGCCGGTGGGGGCTGGTCGCGCAGTTCCCCGCGCCCCTAAAAGCCCTCACCGCAGCCCGGCCCTGAAAGGGCCCTCGCCACCAGGCCGCCCCCGAAAGCCCTCGGCGCAGGCCCGCCCCTGAAAAGCCGCCACCGCAGGCCCAGCCCACAACGCCGCCCTGTCACCCTCAACCCCCACCAACCCCGTCATCGCAGGCCCAGCCGACAACGCCACCCCGCCAGCCCCCCGCCCCCACCAACCCCGTCACCGCAAACCCCGCCCCCTCAGCCCTCCACCCCCGCCAACCCCGTCTGAATCAGCGTCGCCTTCCGCCGTACGATCCTCAGCGCCCGCCCCGCCGGCAGGTTCCGCGGCTTGATGTTGCCGAAGACGTAGCCCTCCGACGGCGGGCACGACAGCAGGAGGCCAGGTGTGTTCACCTCGTCCAGCCGCCTCAGCAGCTGGTCGTTGAGGCCGCGCCCCGCGCCCGTGGCCGAGCGGACCGCCACCACGTGCAGGCCCACCTCGTGGCCCAGGGCCAGGTGGTCGAAGAGCGGGGCGAAGGGGTGGTCGAAGGCGTTGCTGCCGCCGATCATGTCGTAGTCGTCGATCAGGACGAACAGCCTCGGGCCCTTCCACCAGTCGGCCAGTCGCATCCGCGCCGGGGTGATGTCCGGACCCGGCGCCCGGGTCTTCAGCGCTCGCGCCGACCCCGCCACCAGTTCCTTCAGGGAGTCCACGGACACCGCGTGGCCGAGCTGGTACTCCGGCGGCACCGCGTCCACCAGCTCGCGCCGGTAGTCCACGACCAGCACCCGGGCCTCCGCGGCCGTGTACCGGGAGGTCACCGCCTTCGCGACCAGGCGCAGCAGGTTGGTCTTGCCGCTCTCGGTGTCGCCGACGGCGACGAGGTGCGGGGTGCGTGAGAAGTCGTGCCAGACCGGGGCGAGCTTCTCCTCGTCGAGGCCCAGCGGGATGCGCAGGCCGTCGGCGAGTTCCGGGGCGGGGAGGGCGGACAGGGGCAGGCGGTGCGGGAGCATGCGTACGGGCGGCGCTGCGGGCCCCGACCAGGCGCCCGCCACACGTTCCACCAGGTCGGCGACGCCCTCCGCGAGGGTGTCCGTGTCCGGGCCGCCGTCGATCCTCGGCAGCGCCGCGAGGAAGTGCAGCTTGCCGTCCGACGTCAGGCCCCGCCCACCGGTACGCGGCACGGAGGCCGCCTTGCGGATGTCCACGACGGAGTCCATCGTGTCGCCGAGCCGCAGTTCGAGCCGGGTGGCGGCCTGGTCGCGGATCTGCGCGGACAGCTCCACCCAGCGGGCGGTGGTCACGACGAGGTGCACGCCGTAGTTGAGGCCGCGCGCGGCGATCTGGTTGAAGGTGGCCACGTGGGTGTCGTGGTCCTGGCGGACCGTCGACCAGCCGTCGACGACGAGGAAGACGTCCCCGTGCGGCTGGTCGGCGAACTCCCCCTCCGCGCGCCGCCGTCGGTAGGCGGCCATGGAGTCGATCCCGTGGTCGAGGAAGAACCGCTCGCGGTCGGCGAGCAGCGTGTTCACCTCGGCCACCGTCCGGCTGATCCGTTCGCTGTCGAGCCGGCTGGCGACCCCCGCGACATGCGGCAGACCGGCGAGCGCGGCCAGTGAGCCACCGCCGAAGTCCAGGCAGTAGAACTGGACTTCGCGCGGGGTGTGGGTGAGGGCGAGCGCGGCGATCAGGGTGCGGACGACCGTCGACTTGCCGCTCTGCGAGCCGCCCGCGACGGCCACATGGCCGCCGGCTCCGGACAGGTCCACCACCAGTGGGTCCCGTCGCTGCTCGAACGGCTTGTCCACCAGGCCGACGGGCACCCGCAGGCGCCCGGCGCCCGGCCAGCCGGTGGCGGTCAGCCCGCGCTCGGGATCCTCCGCGATGCCCGGCAGGAGTTCGTCCAGCGTCGACGGCGCCCCCAGCGGCGGCAGCCACACCTCGTGGGCGGGCGGCCCGGAGTCCCGCAGCCGGTCCAGGGCGACGGAGAGCAGCGTGTCCGAGGACTCCTCGTCCGGGGTGACGACGGGCGCGGCCGGTGCGACGGCCCGCGGCACCACCCAGCCCGCCGTCCACGGCACGATCTGGCTCGCCACCCTGGCCTGGGCGACCCCGCCGCGCCGCTGCCGGTAGGCCCCGGACACATAGGCCGCCCGGAACCGGGTCAGCGCCTCCACCCCGCTCTTGAGGAACCCGGCGCCGGGCTGCGAGGGCAGCTGGTAGGCGTCCGGCACCCCGAGCACGCCCCGGCTCTCCATGGCGGAGAAGGTCCGCAGGCCGATCCGGTACGACAGGTGGCTCTCCAGCGCGTGCATGCGGCCCTCGTCGAGCCGCTGCGAGGCCAGCAGCAGATGCACCCCGAGCGAGCGGCCGAGCCGTCCGATCATCACGAACAGGTCCATGAACTCCCGGTGCGCGGCGAGCAGTTCGCTGAACTCGTCGACGACGACGAACAGGCTGGGGAGCGGTTCGAGGGGGGTTCCGGCCGCGCGTGCCTTCTCGTACTCCAGGGCGGAGCTGTAGTTCCCTGCGGCCCGCAACAGCTCCTGTCGGCGGATCAGTTCGCCGTGCAGGGCGTCCTGCATGCGCTCCACGAGGGCGACCTCGTCGGCGAGGTTGGTGATGACGGCGGAGGTGTGCGGCAGTCCGTCCAGGCCGAGGAAGGTGGCGCCGCCCTTGAAGTCGACGAGCACGAAGTTCAGGGTCTCGGAGGAGTTGGTCAGGGCCAGCCCCAGCACCAGGGTCCGCAGGAGCTCGCTCTTGCCGGAGCCGGTGGCGCCGATGAGCATGCCGTGCGGGCCCATCCCGCCCTGCGCGGACTCCTTGATGTCCAGTTCGACGGGCCGTCCGTCGGCGCCCACGGCGACCGGCACCCGCAGCCGTGCGGCCCCGGTGGCGCGCCGCCACAGGGTCGCCGGGTCGTGCCGGTACAGGTCGGGGATGCCGAGCAGGGTGGTCAACTGCACGTCGCTGGCGAGGGGTTCGGCCGCGTCCGCGCTCAGGCTCATCCGGTACGGCGCCAGCAACCGGGCCAGCGCCTCGGCCCCGGCCCGGCCCACCGCGTCCGGCAGGCCCAGCGCGGTGGACTGCTCCTTGCGGCTGCGGTCGGTGCGCACCAGCCTGACCGAGCCGGGCCGTACGTCGAGGCGCAGTGTGGTCCGTCCCGGCCGCCAGCTCAGCGCCCCGGACAGGTCGAGGACGACGGTGTTGCGGGCCCCGGGCCCGTCCAGCCGGTGTCCGGCCGGGACCGTCACGCCGTCCACCACGATCACGGTGAACGGCTCGTCGCGGCCTGGGAGTTCGTCGGGGTCGAAGGCGGCCCGCTCGGTGAACTCCGCGCCCAGCAGGTCCTCCAGGTCGGTGAAGGTGGACGCCACCATGCGGGCGGGTCCGGCACCGTCCCGCTCCTGCGGATGCAGGGTGTGCGGCAGCCACTTGGCCCACTCCCACTGCCCGCGGCGCTCGTCGGACACGCACAGCGCGATCCACAGGTCCTCGGGGGCGTGGAACACCGCGAGCTGGCACAGCGCGGCCCGCACCAGGGACCGTACGGCCTCCTCGTCGCCGCGCAGCAACACCCGGGACCAGGACCGGAGATACAGGCCGATGGGCTGGTCGGGGACCGTGCTGTAGGCGCGTACGAAGCGGCGCAGCGCGTGCGCGGACAGCGGTTCCAGGTCATCGACCGGCTTGGTGGACAAGGGGCTGAGCCGCATCGACAGCTGCTGCTCGCCGACCGCGATGCGCACCTCGCCGAAGTCGTCGTCCTTGGGCCGCCGTTCCCACAGCCGGGTGGTGCGCACGAGCGAGCGCAGTGCGACCGGGGCCGGGTGCCGCCACGCGAGGGCCTGCTGCTGCTCGATGACGGCGCGCTGGACCTTGGCGCGGGTCTGGGTCAAGTACCGCAGGTAATCCCGGCGTTCGCCGTGCAGCCGCTGCTTGCGCTCGCCGCTCTTGCGCATCACCTGGCCGACCATCATGGCGCCGGAGGCCAGCACCATCATGCCGAGCGCGAGGTAGCTGAAGACGCTGCTGGTGCCGCCGGGCCGGATGAACACCAGCATCATCGAGACCGACATCATCGCCATCGGCAGGTAGGTCCACACCGCGGACGTGTCCGGCACCGTCTCCGGCAGCGTGGGCGGCTCCTGGAGGGTCAGCTCCCCTTCGGGCATCTCGGGACCGCGGCGGCGGGCGGGTCGGCGGAACAGGACGACGCTCAACGGAGGGGCTCCTCAAGCAAGCAGCGGTGGTCGGGAGAACGCGGAAGGGGTCTCACTCCGTATTACGGATGGGGAGCCCCGCAGGATCTGTGCCAGGAGAATTCGATGACCGACCACCAGGTGGCCGAGCTGTGCCACCTCACCGTCCGGGGCCCGGCCCGGACGATCGACCTCGCCGTACCGGCGGACGTTCCGGTCGCCGACCTGCTGCCGACCCTGCTGCGGTACGCGGGCGAGGGCACCGAGGTCGAGGAGAACGGCCTCGACCACGGCGGCTGGGTCCTGCAACGCCTCGGCGAGCGCCCCCTCGACGAGGAGGGCACCCTCAAGTCCCTCGACCTGAAGGACGGCGAGGTGCTTCATCTACGGCCGCACGACGCGGCGTTGCCCGAGGTGCGCCTGGACGACCTGGTGGACGGCATCGCCAACGTCACCCGGGACCGGCTGCACGGCTGGACCCCGGAGGCGGGCCGCAAGCTGCTACTGGCCCTCGCGGTGGCCGCGCTCGCCCTCGGCCTCGAGGTGCTGGCCTGGCCGGGCGGTTCGCCGGCCGTGCGGGCGACGGCGGCCGGTGCGACCGGGCTGCTGCTCCTCGCGGGCGCCGCCTCGGCCGCCCGGGCGGTGGGCGACCGGGCCGCCGGAGCGGCGCTCGGCTTCATGGCGGGCCCGTTCCTGGCGCTGGCCGGGTTCCTCGTGCCGGGCGGTGACCTGGGCGGGCCGCACGGCCAGGAGGTGTTCGGGTCACGGCTGCTGGCGGCGGGTGCCGCGGGCGCGGGCGGCGCGGTCCTGGCCCTCGCGGTGGCGGCGGTGGCGGCCCCCCTGTTCCTGGCGACGGCGCTGGTGTGGGTGTGCGCGGCGCTCGCCGGGGCGGCGATCGGCGTGTTCGGCCTGTCCGTCGACGGTACGGCGGCCGCGCTCGCCGCCCTGGTCGTGCTGGTCGGCGGGTTCGTGCCCGCGCTGGCCTTCCGGCTCGCCGGGATGCGGATGCCGGCCCTGCCGGGCAGCGCCCAGCAGCTCCAGGAGGGCATCGAGCCGTACCGGGGCCGGGACGTGGCGACCCGCACGGAGCTGGCGAGCGGCTGGATGACCGCCCTGTACGGCGCGACGGGCGCGGTCGGCGCGGGCTGCCTGGCGGCCCTTGCGCTGCGCCCGAGCCTGCCCGAGGCCCTCACCACCGGGGTGCTGTCGCTGCTCCTGCTGCTGCACGGCCGGGGCATGGTGAACGTCCCGCAGCGCATGGCCCTGGTGCTGCCGGGCGCGCTCGGCGCGGGCCTGCTCGTCGTCACCGCCGCCGAGGCGGTCGGCCCCGCCCAACGGCCGCTGCTGGTGGCCGGGTTGCTGGCCCTGACCGCCGTCCTGGCGATCGCGTCCTGGACGGTGCCGGGCCGCCGCATGCTGCCGTACTGGGGGCGGGCGGCCGAACTGCTGCACTCCGGACTCGCCATCGCCGTACTGCCGTTGACCCTGTGGACGCTCGGCGTGTTCGGCGCGCTGCGGGCGATCAGCGGCTGAGCGAGGGACGGAAACCATGCAGTCCAAGCGCGACCAGGTACAGGCGCACGCCTTCGTCATGAACCGGCTGTCCTCCGGGATGCTGCTCGCCGACCCGGACGCCCCGGAGAGCCCGCTCGGGCGCACCACCCGGGGCGCGGTGACCGGGATCGTGGTGGCGGTGCTGGTGGCGGCCGGGGCGGTGGTCTACGGGCTCGTCTCGCCCGGCGGCAACGACTCCTGGCGGACGTCGGGCACGCTCGTCGTCAACCGGGAGACCGGCGCCCGCTACCTCTACTACGACGGCCGGCTGCGCCCGGTGCGCAACTACGCCTCGGCGCGGCTGATCGGCGGCAAGGACCTGAAGACCGAGGACGTCTCCACGGCCTCGCTCGGCGACACCCCGGTGGGCGCGCCGGTCGGCATCCCGGGCGCCCCGGACGCACTGCCGGGGGGCGGGGACCTCGACTCCGGTGCCTGGCAGGTGTGTTCGGCGCTGGACGAGGAGGGCTCAGCGGTCACCGCGCTGGTCGCGGGCGGCCCCACCGCGTCCGACGGGATCGGTCCCGGGGACGGTGTGGTGGTGGCCGGGCCGGACGGCACCGTGTACCTGGTGTGGCAGGGCAGCAGGCTGCGGCTGGACGCGAAGTCTGGCGCGGCGGTCTCCCTCGGCTACGGCACGGTCACCCCGCGCCCGGTCTCGGCGGCCTTCCTCGACGCCCTGGTGGAGGGCCCCGACCTCACCGCGCCGAAGGTGCCGGGCCTCGGTTCCTCCGGCCCCGCCCTCGGCGGCACCGCGAGCAAGGTCGGCCAGGTCTTCCGGGTGAGCGTGCCGGGCTCCACCGAGCGCCCCTACTACCTGCTCCGGAAGGAGGGCCTGGCCCCGCTCACGGACACCGAGGCGGCCCTGGCGCTGGGCGATCCCGCGACCCGCGAGAAGGCGTACGGCGGCTCCTCACCGACCGCCGCCGACCTGGGGGCCGACACCCTCAAGCAGCACCTCGCGCCGGGCTCCGAGGGCCGCTCCCCCGGCACCGACGGCCTGCCCGCCGCCCCGCCCCGGGCCCTCGCGGTCCCCGAGCGACAGGCGGCCTGCGCCCGGGTGGAGCCCGGCAGCGACGGCACCCGGGTCTCCTCGGTGCTGGTCCCGGTCACCGACCTGGGCCCGGTCACGGCGGCCCCCACCGACCAGGTCGCGCCCGCCTGTCTGCGCGTGGACGGCGTGGTCGTACGGCCGGGCCACGGCGCCCTGGTACGGGCGCTGGGCGCGGACGGCAGTGCGGTGGGAGACACGACCTACCTGGTGGCCGACAACGGCGTGAAGTACCGGGTGCCGTCGAAGGCGGCCCTGGAGGCCCTGGGCCAGCCGGACTCCGCCGTACGGTCGCTGCCCGCACCCCTGCTGGCGATGCTGCCGACCGGCCCGGACCTGGATCCTGCGGCGGCGACCGGGGCGGGCAGGCCCCGGACCACGGGGCCGGTGTGCACCAACTCCGTTTCGGAGCTTGCCGACTGACGCGGTCTCAGCACCGGCGGAAAATGGCCCGGTTTCACGAGAACCCGGCGCCCCACCCCCTCCGTAGTACGGGATGAGGGGCCTTCGCCCGCTACCCCCCTCGGGGCGGAGGCCCCGCCCGTACGCGCACTCCGACCGGGAGGTCCCCCATGGCCGGCGGCCAGCAGTCAAGCGAACAAGCGACCCGCAACGGCGTCCAGGCACTGGAGGCGGCCTTCAGCGGCATCCTCAAGTCCCGCCAGGACGTCGACAACACCCGCGCCACCCTTTCCTCGGGCTACCAGGGCAGCGACGGCGGCCAGTTCGGCGCGCTGCTCGCGCAGTGGGACGAGCAGTGCAACACCATCCTGCGCAACCTGGAGGACATGGTCGACAAGCTCAACACGAGCCTCGTCGAGCACGGCAAGGCCCAGGGCTCCTCCAACGACGCCATCAACCAGGCCTACAACGCCTCCCAGTCGGCGTTCGACCAGCTCATCGGCTGAAGTCCCCTCCGTCCACCGCACCGAGCGAGGTTTCGATGTCCGACCTGAACGACGGCTACATCTACGTCGACTACAACCACATGAACAACGCGGCCGACGACATGGTCCAGCAGACCAAGGCGATCGCGAACACCCTGGCCTCCCTGGAGGCGGAGCTCAACGAGCTCGTCAAGTCCTGGTACGGCAACGACGCCGACATGTACCGGCAGAAGCAGGCCGCCTGGGACGCGGCCGTGCAGAACATGGAGCGCCTGCTGACCTCGCACGCCTCGCTGCTGACGGACATCTCCGGCCAGTACCAGTACAGCGAGAACCAGTTGACGCAGATGTGGTCCGAAGTCGGCATCGGCCGCTAGCGGGAGCACGGACGACCATGGCGGACCTCACCCATCTCGACGGCCCCGCGCTCCAGCGCTTCGTCGACAACGACCTCGCCGACTTCCTCACCGCGCTCAAGGCGATCCGCCGGGACAGCACGGCGGACGACGGCGGGATCCGCGCGCTGCGCAGCATCGTGGACGGGGCGACCACGCCCGACTCCCTCCAGCAGAGCCAGGCGCTGGCCATCGGCTCGATGGGCGCCGACGACTTCCTGCACGGCAAGTCGCTGCTGACCGCCGTGACGGGTGCCGCCAAGAGCGTGGACGGTGTCTTCGCGCAGCACGTCGACCTGTTCGGCGACATCGAGCGCGACATGAAGCAGACCATCCGAACGATGCTCAACGCCCAGGGCAGCAGCCTGCACTCCATCGACGCGGAGCGGATGCTCGACGTCTTCTCCGACGTCGACGAGGGCATGAGCGAGAACCCCGGCGACGAGCGGGGCTCCTCCGGCAGCAGCGACGAACACGGCGAAGACGACTGATGGCCACCTACGACCAGGACGACTACTGGGGCCAGGCGGTGACGCTGTTCACCGGCTACCCCATGCCCAGCCGCGCGGGCCTCTTCGAGAAGCTGAAGAGCAAGGAGGGCATCCCGCTGTTCCGCATGGACATCCGCTCGGAGTCCATGCGGAAGCTCACGGACGCCGACTACACCGCGATCAGCGGCTGGCACGTGGCGAGCGGCGACGACTACATCCTGACGTTCGTCGGGACGTCCAAGGGCACCGACGGCTCGGGCCACCAGAGCGCCGACTTCAACCTGTACAAGGCGCACATCGTGTTCATCGGGGTGCCGGTGGACGGCAACGGCCGGGCCCGGCTGCTGGACGCGGGCGAGACCTTCGCCGGCATGCCCTTCACCGGGCACTACGGCGACCAATGGGACAACTCCACCCTGGCCCAGTACGTCAGCGGAGCGAAGGCCGCCCTGGACGCGTTGGCCGACGGCGAGCACAGCACCGCCGGGTTCTCCTACAACGGCGCCTCGGTGGCCGACAAGGACGCCGTCAAGCTCAAGTCCTTCGAGCAGAGCGCCCAGTCCTTCGACCGGGCGAAGAAGTTCTTCGCGGACCAGGCCGTGGTGCTCAAGCAGTGGGAGGACTCCCTCGGCGGCGACGACAGCGCCTGGCAGGGCCAGGCGGCCGGCGTCTTCCGCGACCTGGTGCACCAACTGCGCAAGAACTACGACGCCTACGTGGAGCAGATGGGCGGCGCGACCTATCTGGCGCACAGCACCTCCGTCGACTACTACACCCCGCGCTCCCCGTACTCCGACGCCCTGATCAAGGCCCAGAAGGACCTGTGGCGGCAGACGCTCGTGCTGCGCACCGCCTGGATCGCGTGGGCGAACACCGGCGAACACGACCCGCACCGGGGCCTGCTGGAGATGCTCAACGAGCTCACCGCCTGGGTCCTGGAGAACAACGTCCACCAGGTCGGCACGCGTCAGGTCCAGGGCAGCCCGCGCTACGAGGCCACCGCCGCGTTCAAGCAGAGCCACCCGGTCTACGGCAACCTCAACGACGTCAACAACTGGAAGAAGGTCGGCGAGGCGGCCGTCCAGCGCTGGACGACGTACATCGAACGCCAGTTGATCCCGTTCGCCAAGCAGGCGCTGTCCGATCTCAACAACGCGTGGATCGAGGCCATCGATCCCCTGGAGGAGACCCTCGACGCGAAGGACACCACCTCGCTGACCGAGCAGTACGAGGGCGGTCGCAACGAGAACGGCAACGGCAACGGCTCGACCGACGACCTGCGCGAGAGTCTCGACAACGCGCTGAACGACCTCAACACGGGGATCAACAACAGCATCTCCGGCCTGGGCGACAACCTCTCCGGCATCGGCGACAGCCTGACCGGTGTCGGCGACAGCCTGGGCAACGGGCTGAACGACCTGACGACGGGGCTCGGTGCCGGGCTGAACGGTCTCACCTCCAACCTGGGCGCGGGCCTCGGCAACCTCAGCGATCTCAACACCGGGCTGACCAGCAACCTGGGCGACGGCCTGAACCTCGGCTCCGGGCTGGGCAGCGGCCTCACCAACCCCGGCGGCGGCACCACCACGCTCAACCCGGACGGCACCCTCACCACGACCTACCCGGACGGCTCGATCAGCGTCTTCGACCCGAGCACCGGCAGGGTCACCACCACGACCAAGGACGGCAAGTCCACCACCACGGACCTGAACGCCGGGGACAGCGTCACCAACCCCGACGGCAGCATCACCACGCTCAACCCGGACGGCACCCTCACCACCACCTACCCCGACGGCACGGTCACCACGGTCGACCCGGCCACGGGCGTGGCGACCACGACGGACCCGGACGGCCACGTCACCACCACCGACCTGGGCAGCGGCCTGAGCGACCTCGGCGACCTGGGTCACGGCCTGGACCTGGGCGACCTCGACGACTTCGACCACCTCAGCGACAGCCTCGGCAGCCTGAACAGCAACCTCAGCGGCCTCTCCCACTCCCTGGGCACGGGCTCCGGCACCCCGCTGACCTCCGGCCTGACCGGGCTGGACAGCATCGGCTCGCTCAGTGGCTTCACCGGCGTCGGCGGTGCTACGACGGGATCGAGCGGCCTTCTCGGCCCGTCCTTCGAGGGATACGACGACTCCCCCTACACCTCGGGCGCGCTCGGCGCCCCGACCGGCACCTCCGGTGACTCCGCCGAATCCGCCGCCGCGAACGGCATGCCGATGATGCCGATGGGCGGCATGGGCGGTGCCCCGGGCGCGGGCGGCGGCCAGTCCGGCACCGGCGAACGGGTCCGCAACGTGCTGACCGAACCGGGGAACGGCGGCCCGCTGGGCGGCCGTTCGCGCCGTACCGGCAAGAACAGGTCGACGGCGGACGACGAGGCCGAGGGGACGACGACGACCGGGCGGGCCCGGATCAGCACCAGCTCGACGGGCTCCCCGTTCGGCCCGCAGTCCGACGCGGGCCGCCGGGACGGCCGTAGGACGGAGAGCTCCGGGGCGGAGGAGCGGGCCAGCTGGCTCGCCGACGAGGAGGACGAGGACGTGTGGGGCGCCGACGAGGGCGGGGCGCCCTCGGTGATCGGGCGGTGAGCGGGCGATGAGTGGGTCCCCCTACGAGCAGCGGCTCGCCGAGGCGATGGCCGAACTGGACGCCACCCGGGCGGCGGTGGCGCGCGCGGAGGCCGAACTCGCCGAGGCCGCCGTCACCGTACGGTCCAAGGACCGCAGTGTCGAGGTCACCGTCGGCCCGCAGGGCGAGTTGACCGGGCTGCGGTTCCTGGAGGACCGGTACCGGACCATGGCGGCCGGGCAGCTCGCGGCGAGCGTGCTGGAGGCGGCGGCCGAGGCGCGTGGACTGATGGCACGTCAAGTCATGGAGCTTTTCGAGCCGTTCACCCTGCCCAGCACACGGGTGCCGGAGCTGACCGGCGTCGACGTCGACTGGGCGAGGATCTTCGGCCCGGACGTCCTGGAGGACGGGCCCGGCCGGGACGCCGGGCGCCGCCGGCACGACGACATCGGCGACGAGATCACCGAGGACCCCGAGGAGGAGCACCGCCATGGCTGACGGCAACGCCTACTTCGCCGACCCCGGGCGCATCCAGGCCGGGGTCCGGCAGGTCGACGCGATCAGTTCGCTGGCCCAGGAGATGGTGCGCGACTTCGTGTCCGCCGTGAACCTCACCCGTGACTGGCCGGGGCAGGACGACGAGTTCGCGCGGGAGGTCAAGCCGCAGGAGAAGTCCGAGCGCGAGTCGGTCACGGACACCGGCCAGGCGGTCACGGACGCCATCGTGGGCGTCGCCAACGGCACCCACAGCAACCTCCAGAACATTCTCGGCACCCAGAACGGTGTCCTGGACGCCATCCGCGACTCCGCCGCGAACGGCCCCGGAAGGCACTGAACCGTCCATGGCCATCCACGTCTCGCCCGAGGTCAACAACCTGCTGCTGCTTCTCATCGGCGAGAAGATGCTCCAGGCGGACGAGGACAAGGCCTACCAGAGCCACGAGCCGTACGACCGTCTCGGCAAGCAGCTCACCAAGCTGTCCGAGCTGATCGAGGACTCGGTGATCGAGGTCGGCCGCTCGCTGCCGCCGCAGGTCGCCACGCGGTACGTGCGCGCGATGAACATGTTCGTCGACGACGGCGGCCGCAACTACCTCAAGGAGTTCGCCGACGAACTGAACGTCGTCGCCCGGGGGCGGGTCGAGACGTCCATCAACATCACCGAGGCGAAGTGGCAGATCATCGCCGAGATCGTCCGGCTGCTCATCGAACTCGCCGTGATCCTGGTGATGTCCGTCTTCAGCGGCGGCGCGACGGCCGGGAAGGCGGCGGTCGCGCGGGCGCAGAGCCGGGTCACGATCCTGGCGATCCTGGACCAGCTCATGAAGCGCACGCACCTGATGCCGAGCCTGAGCGAGGCGTTCGACGAGGCGTTCACGACGTTCGCCGTGCGGCTGGCGCTGATCGCGTTCGGTCCGGACGGGCGGCGGCCGAAGGGGTTCGACTGGTCGCAGATCCTTCAGGACGCCGTGTTCGGCGGCCTCACGGGAATGTTCCACGGGGTGTTCGAGGGAGTCGCTGACCGGCTCAAGAACTTCTTCCGGCGCAGCCATCTCGACGACACGGTGTTCAAGAAGTTCGACGAGGACGTGCTGCCGAAGGTGGACCGGGGGCGGGGGGATCTGCCGTCGTCCTCGAACAACCGGGACTTCGGCAACAGGGATGTCGGCAACCGGGACGTGGGCAACAGGGACACCCACGACCGGAACGGCTTCGGCGACGGCGTCGGGGACGCGGTGGTGGAGGGGGCCGCGGAGACCTTCGGCGAGTTCGTCACGGTCGGTGCGTTCACGGGGAGTTGGGCGCTCAGCGGAGACACGTTCCTGACGGCGACCGGCAGCGCGCTGTTCATGGGCATGGTGTTCGACGGGGTGGCGAAGTTCGGGTCGCAGTTCAACATCCACATGGATACGAGCGCGGTCAATGACGTACGGGCACTGGACGCGGACGCGGGGGTGAGGACGGAGAGCACGAAGGAGTCGCCGGGCCACGGCACGTCCACTGAGAGCGAAGGCCAGTCGACGACTCCAGCCCCGGTCACCAGCTCCGGAGCCCCGTCCAGCGCGCCAGGCACCTCGGCCCCGCCCAGGAACATACCGACCACGAGCACGGGCCCGGACAAGAGGGACGACACCGAGGAGACACCGGTCCATGACGCCCTCAGCGAGAGCGAGGGCAGCGGTCAGGATGGTCAGTTGACCGCCTCGCCGCCCGCCTCCACCGGGGCGCCGTCCAACGCCCCCGGCACCTCGACGCCGCCCAGGAACACACCGACCACCAGCACGGCCCCCGACAAGACCGACAGCGCCGAGGAGACACCGGTCCACGACGCCCTCAGCGAGAGCGAGGGCGGCGGGGACGAAGGCAGCGGCCGGCAGGGGCAGTCGACCGCTTCGACGCCGGTCTCCTCGGGCGCGCCCTCCAGCACGCCGGGCACCCCATCCGCGCCCAGCAGCACACCCACGATCAGCCGGGGCGAGCAGAGTGCCATCCGGGAAACCGACCCGGTCCCGGTGACGGCGACCGCCTCCCACGCGCCCGCACCCTCGCCGACGACGAGCACCCACTCGCCCGCACCCACGCCCACCCTCGCCTCCGCCACCCCGGTAACGCCCTCCACCACCGCCTCCCAACCCCGCCCCGTCACTCAGACCATCCCCTTCCCGGACCACGCCGAGCCGCTCCGTGTCCTGGACGTCGTCGGTGACGGTGACTGCTTCTTCACCTCGCTCCTCGCCGGCCTGCACCACCAGGGACACGGCTCTCAGCTGACCGAGATGGACGTCCCGCAGCTCCGGCAGCACGCGGCGGCGAGGTTCGAGGGGTCCGAGCGGTACCGGGAGTTGAACGAGCGGGACGCACTGGAGGTCCTGGTACAAGACCTGGACGCGGTCACGCTGTCGGCAGTCCTGGACACACGTCCCCCGCACCTGTCCCGCGAGCAGAACGAGACCGTCGACAACCAACTGCGCGACAACCTCTACCGCGAAGAACTGCGCCGACTCGTCGACCCCGCCGACCGCGCCGTCCTCGCGGACCTGAACCAGGCCACGATCCGTGCCCTGCTGCCGAGCTACCAGCCGGACGTGCGCAGGGCCCCGCGTGCGGAGCGCGAGCGGCTGATGGCCGGGCAGCAGGCCAACGCCCTGCGCGTCCAGCTCCGGCAGGAGCTGACCGGGGACAACCCCGAGCGGGCCGAGCAGCTCTGGACCCGGCTGCTGGAGACCAGGTACGAGCGGTGGGCGGAACAGCGCCCCCGCCTGGCCGACTTCCGGGGCCGCCGGCTCGGAGACCTGGTCACCGACTCCATCCGCAGCACCGACCTGTGGGCGACGCCGTTCTTCGATTACGCCCCCTCCGAGGTCGCCCACGCGCTCGACCTGAACCTCACCGTCGTGGAGCAGCGGCAGGGCACCGCCAACGGCACGCCCCTCAACTCCGGTGCGGGCAGGCCCGTCTACCTCCACTACAACGGCCGCGACCACTACTCGGCGATCGAGAACTCCCCCGCCCCCACGCCCGCCCCGGCCCCGGCCCCGGAGGCACCCGCCGAGGAGCCCTTCGTGCGGCCGGCGACGACCAGCAGCGACCGTGCGGAGGAGCTCGTCGCCCTCCTGCGCGGCCAGGACGGCCTCGCCGTCGAGGACCGCACCCTGGACCGTCTGCGCACCCTGAGCTCCACGACCGTGGACGCCCTGCTCGGCACCGGTACCGGCACCGGCAGCGGCAGCGGCAGCGGCAGCGGCAGCAAGGGCCCCAAGGGCAAGGGCAAGCCTCCGAACAACCCGCAGGCCGGAAAGGGGGGCAAGGGTGGCAACAGCGGTAAGGGCGGAAAGGGCAACAAGCCCGCCACCGAGTCCTCCTCACCCCCGACCACCGCCTACAAAACCGTCCTCACCCACCCCGGCTACGCCACCGGCGACCAGTTCGGCATCGCCGCCGCCCTGCACGGCGACCCGAACCTGCACGTCCTGGTGGACAGCGCAGCCCCCGGCACGGACTCCCGGGACAAGGGCCCGGAGATCGCCGAGTTCTACCGGTCCAGCGGCATCGCGCCCGAGCGCATCCACTTCCAGCAGGGCCCGCACGAGAAGACCGCGAAACAGCGGTCCGAGGCGATCGTGCGGGAGATCAACGCGGGTGCCCCGGACTTCGACAAGCTGAGCAAGACCAGGCTGAACACCCTGAGCGTCCCGGTGGGCACCGGAACCACCTGGATCGGCGACCATTTCAGCCATCCCCTGCGCGCCACGATCCGGCACGGCTGGCGCCTGGACGACACCGGCTTCCCCCCGGAGGACCGGGCGAAGGTCGCCGCGTGGCTCGCCGGCAAGGGCATCACCGTGGAACCCGGTCGCAAGGTGATCGTCCTGTGGTCCCGCTTCAGCGGCAAACGCGGCGACATCCACGTCGAGCACGACACCAGCTACAAGGGCATGGACCAGCTCCTCACAGGCATCCACGAGCGCACCAGGAACGACGACCCGCCCGGACCGCTCGTCATCATCGCGGGCGACGCGAAGGTCAACAAGGAGCACCGCGACCGGTACCCGGCCATGGCCGCCGAACACTGGAAGAGGGGCCTGGCCGTCCACGACCTCACCGACTTCTGGAACGACCGGGAGGGCGTGGCCACTTGGGGCGGCGACACCCGCACCGGCCAGATGCGGCTGTACGAGTACCTGAACCGCCAGAGCGGCGGCGACCTCAAGCACCTCGGCTTCCGCAGCGGCAACCTCGAGGCCATGGCGCTCTCCGGCCACCAGGTCAGATACCTGGAGGAGCCCGGCAGCATCGGCGGCGATCGCATGGCCAAGTGGCACGCGGACAACCCCAACTCAAAGTCCGCCGTGAAGACCGGCTACGAGCGCATCACCATCGTCCGGCCGCCCACCCTCTCCGGGCAGATCGCCGTCGAGGCACAGGCCGTATGGGAGAAGAAGGAGAAGGAGTACGGCAAGAAGCCGGCCGATCCCGTAAAGGCGGAGGACCTCAAGGACCTGGAGACGGCCTTCAAGCACCCCACGTGGGTCGCCGGCAAGAACAACAAGCCCGACGGCACAAAGCCTTGGAAGGACCCGGCGACCCGGGGCTTCCACGAAGAGGACGTCAAGACGATCACCAAGTACCTGGTCGGCGGCTCGCGCCCGGAGCCCACCCGCCTGGTCACCCGCCCCGTCACCGAAGGCGGGAAGCTACAGACGCTCGGCAAGGACGACGGCGACATACCGGACGCGGCCGTCAACGGCTACGGCCTCGGTGAGGCCCGGGGCCAGGCCTCCTTCACCCCCGCCGACTGGTCCCGCCGGGAGCGGCGCTACCCGACGGTGACCACCGCGACCGACTACTCGGACCACCGCCCGCAGCGCCAGGTGCTCGTCGGCGGCCCCAAGGACGTGCCCTGGAAGAACAGGAAGGTGTCGTTCTTCGCCGCGCACGGCAAGCCGACCCGGGTCGAACTCGCCCTGGACCAGCCCTACAAGGACGGCCGGTCGCACCAGGACGGTGTGCACACGGTCACCGTCAGCGGCCGGGAGCTGGGCCGCTACATGGTCCGCTGGGGCGGGCTCGGCCCCGACGGCGACCCGATCGTCCTCTACTCCTGCTCCACCGGCGCCTCCCCCACCCACGGCGGGCTGCCGGTCGCCCAGCACGTCGCCAACGTGACCGGCCGCCCGGTGTACGCGCCGACCACCAAGGTCGGTACGGCGCTGGACGGTTCGGGCCGGGTGCGGCCGATCCTCGACGTCGAGTCGGAGACCGGCGAGGTCGTACCGGGCCGGTGGCGGCTCTTCCTGCCCGAGCCGTCCGGCCCCGACCTCACCGCACTCGCCCGCGCGGCGGGGCAGCACGAGGGCGACGGCGACCCGGACCCCTGGGCCACCCAGCGCACCCTCCAGTTCGTCCGCACCCTGCGCGGCACCACCGGCCTCGACACCGGCTCCGATCCCGAACTGCTGCGGGGTGTGGGCGCGTTGGAGAGGCTGCGCTGGAACGGCACCCAACACCCCTACACCGACGCCCGGATGACCCCGGACCTGCTCACCCGGATCACCCGGGACACCTTCCGCCTGCCCGGCACGGCCGCACCCACCCCGGAGCAGTACCGCGCGGTCCTCACCGCCGCCGCCACGGCGGCCCCGGGGACGGCACCCGACCGGCTGCCCGTCCAGGGCGCACCGGCGGGCGGCGCCGGGAGCCTCCCGGGCACCGGTCCGGACGCCGACGACAGCGGGCACGCTCGCGACCCCCTGTGGGAGGGCGGCGGCAACAGCAGCAAGAAGGCGAGCGGGTCCGGCGCCTCCTCGTCCAAGCTCTCCAAGGAGGAGAAGGCCGCCCTCCACACCAAGGCGGAGCCCGATCCCGGCCTGAAGAAGGTGCTGCACCACCCGGGCTACGCGACCGGCGACCAGTTCGGCATCGCCGCCTACCTCCTCGCCGACGAGAACCTGCACGTCGTGATCGCGAAGGACCCCGGGAACACGCGTGACCGCGGCGCGAACATCGCCGCGTTCTACCAGGCGAGCGGCATCGACCCCGGCCGTATCCACGAGGTGGAGGTCACGCCCGAGACCGACGGCGACGCACACGCCAAGCGGGTCTTCGACGAGCTCAACGCCGGGGTTCTGGCGGACCGGCCGCCCCTGTCGAAGTCCAAGCTGAGGAGCCTCGTCCTCGGGGTGGGCGCGGGCACGGAGTGGATCACCGACAACTTCTCCACGGAGGTGCGGGAGAAGGTCCGCGCGGGCTGGCGCCTGGACGACACCGGGTTTCCCGGGGAGCAGCAGGACAAGGTCGCCGCCTGGCTCGCCACCAAGGGTGTCCAGGTGGAACCCGGTCGCAAGGTGATCGTTCTGTGGTCCCGTTTCAGCGGGAAGCGCGGGGACGTCCATGTGGAGCACGACACCAGCTACAAGGGCATGGGCCAGATCCTCCGTGGCATCCACGACCGTACGAAGGACGACCGGCCCGGTCCGCTCGTCATCATCACGGGCGACGCCCGGGTCGACGACGGGCGCCGCCCGCGCTATCCGGACCTGGTCCGCGACCCCGAACTCGCCGGTCTTGCCGTGCACGACCTCACCGACTTCTGGAACGACCGCGAGGGTGTGGCCAGTTGGGGCGGTGACACCCGCACCGGTCAGCTGCGGCTCTTCGAGTACCTGAACCGGCAGAGCGGCGGTGACCTCAAGCACCTCGGCTTCCGCAGCGGCAACCTCGAAGCCATGGCCCTGTCCGGCCACCGGGTCAACTACCTGGAGGAGCCGAACAGTTTCGGCGGCGAGCGCATGGCCAAGTGGAACAGCGACAACAACAAGGCCAAGGCCTCGCTGAAGACCGGTTACGAGCGGATCGTCATCGACCGGCCGCCCACCCTCTCCGGAAGGGTGGTGCTGGAGGCGCGGACCGTGTGGGAGCAGACGAAGGAGCTGCACGGAAAGTCCCCGACCACAAACCAGAAGGACGAACTCAACAGCCTGGCCGAGGACTTCAAGCACCCCGCGTGGGTACGGGCAGGTCACGAGGTGCGCAGGCACACGAAGTCCCAGCAGGAGCAGACGACCAAGGGCTTCAGCACCCCGGACATCGACAAGATCGTCACCGCTCTGCTGACTCCCGCCCCCGCGACGGCCGCCGAGACCCCCGTCCACGGCACGGTCTCCGAGGGCCTCGACGACACCGTCTACACCAGCGGCGACCGGCGCTTCACCGAGTCGCCCGTCATCGGCGACGGCGACTGCTACTTCCGGGCGCTCCTGGACAGCGCACGGCTCCAGGACCCGCAGGCCGGCCCGCTCGGCGAGAACGTGCGCGAGCTGCGGAACCGGGCGGCCGACGCGTTCACCGGCACGGAGGAGCACGCCCTCCTCAACCGGCAGGACGCGCTGGAGGAGGTGACCCGCGACCTCAGCACCGCCCAACTGCGCCGGATCGTGGGCGGCCCGCTGCCCGGACTGCCCGCGCCGGCCCTGGCGACGATCGAGGAGCGGCTCACCGACGCCATGTACCGGGCGGAGCTGCGCCGCAGGACCGACACCGCCGACAGCGGTGTCCTCGCCGACCTGCCCCGGGCAGCGGTACGCGCCCTGCTGCCCGGCTACCGGCCCGACCCCGCCGACGCGCCCGCCGACGACCGGGACCGGCTCATGGACGCGGCCCGGCGCGAGATCCTGCGGCAACGGCTCCAGGAACGGCTCACTCAGGACGGCCCGGCCGCCGAGGCGGCGTGGCGGACGCTCCTGGAGGTCGGCTACCCGAGGTGGGCCCTGACCGGCCCGCCGCTGGACGCCGTACGCGGGCACGGGGTCGGCGACCTCGTCGCCGACTCGCTGCGGGACGTGAACCTGTGGAACACGCCCTTCTTCGACCACGCCCCCGGTCTGGTGGCGCGGGCCCTCGGCGTACGGCTCGTGGTCGTCCGCACCGACGGGGGCCCGGACCAGGAGTACAACCCGGGCGGCACCAGGACCGTCCACGTCCTCTACAACGGGATCAACCACTACTCGGCGCTGGCTCCCACGGAAACCGAGGGGTCCCGGAGTCCGGCCGCCTCCGACACCGTCGCGCCCGTGACCGACCACGACGACCACGAGGACTCGGGCACCTGCCAGGATCTGACCGACCTCGTCGCCTTCCTCCGCGCCCAGGCCCCGAACACCTCGGACCGCGCGCTCGACGGCCTGCGCCGGCTCACCCCCGCCACCCTCGCCGCCCTCCACGCCTCCCGTGGCGAGACGCCCCCGCCGCCGCGCGATCCGGCCGCCCAACTCCCGAACTCCGCCGACCCGTTCGCCGACATCGAGGCGGAACTCGACACCCATCGCCCGCCCCGCCTCGACCACTCGCTGCTCCCGCCCCCGCCCGCCGGGAAGACCGTCACCTTCACCGACGGCAGCACCCTCCCCACCCACCTGGACGAAGGGTCGTACGGTCACAGCCGGGCCCGACTGCGCGGCACGAACCAGGTGGTCAGGGAGATCGGTGAGCGGGCTGACCTCCCCGAGGACGTCAGGGCCCGGCTGGACCGGGCGCTGCGGTCCACGCCGCAGGCCTTCCACGGCGACGGCTGGCTGTCGCCGCCGTTCACCGACTCCCGGGGCCGGACCCGGGTGATGCGGGTGCGGACCCGCCCGCACGGCGTGTGGGAACGCTTCACCGACGCGCACGGCGTGCCGGTCAAGGTGGACGCCGGGCACCGCAGCCAGGTCACCTCGGGCCCGAGCCGGACCGTGGCCCAGACCAAGCGCCTCGCGGGCTCGCTCCCGATCGGTCCCCCGGCGGGCCCGGTGGCCTACGGCAGGCTCGGCGGCGCGGTGAGCTACGGGCGGTCGTACGACTACGCGATGCAGGACCAGACCCTCAGCCAGGTGGAGACCCGCCGGCTCGACGGCTCCCAGCTGCACCTGGACGACGTGCAGTACGAGGTGTCCTTCGAGGGCGCCCCGACCGCTGCCCGCCCGGACCGGCTGCCGCGTGGATTCGCCACCGGGGAGGGGCACTTCACCTTCGGCGTGCGCAACGGCCTGTCCCTGCGCCTGCCCGAGGGCGAGACCCGCCCCGGGGAGCCCGGCCCGGTGCCGCGCGCCCTCTCCCTGGGCCCGGACAGCGACTACCGGCTGGTGCACACCGAGGGCTACGGCCCGGTCGAGGCGATCCGCAAGTGGGCGCTGGAACGCACCGGCGCCCGGCCCGGCAGCACCGCCCACCAGGAGATCTCCGGCTTCTTCAGCACCGACACCTTCCACCGCATGGCCGACCGCCTGGCCCGCGGCCGGGTCCCCACCCGGCAGCTGCTGGGCGAGGACAAGGCCCGTTCGCCGCTCGGCGCGTTCGTCGTGGAGAAGGTCGTCCCGGGCCGGGCGGAGCTGCTGACCGAGACCGAGGCCGCCGAACTGCGCAACACCGTCCAGCAGACCGTGAAGAACGAACGCGGACTGACCAAGTCGTACGGCTTCGAGGTCAGCGGCAGCATCGGCCCCAGCGTGGATCTGGCGAACAACGGGCCTTTCTCCGTACGGCTGTTGGCAGGCGCCGTCGGCCGGTACGCGCGCGGGATCACCTCCGGGCAGGTGTTCGGCGGCTCGGGCGGACGCAAGATCGTGGGCCGGGCGAAGAAGGTGCCGACCGAGCTCTACAAGGTGCGCAAGACCGTCTGGGTGCGGCGGACCGGCGACAAGGTGCCCACGCCGTTCGAGACGTGGAGCCTGGACCGCATGACCCGCACCGAGGCACGCCGGCTCGCGGGCTGGGACGACGGCACGACCCTGCGCAAGCGCCACGACAACGAGCCGCTCCCGCCGGTCTACTTGACCGACGACGACCCGGCCGTCCTCGGCATGGCCCGCCCGGAGGCGTTCACCTCGGGCGACTCCCCCACGCTGCTGCGGGAGTTCACCGACGAGGTGATCCGGGCCGCCGCCCGCCGCCACCCCGACCTGATCGCCCCGCTCGCGGATCTGGAGGCGCGCACCGGACGGTGGAGCGACCCCGAGCGCTACCGGCTCGCCCTGGCCAACACCCTCGCCGTCGTGGACGCCCTCTCCCACCACAGCGTGGCGGGCGGCCTGGAGGCCATCGTCACCACCGGCCTGCGGATCCCCCTCACCGCCACCGGCCGCTTCGGCCGCTCGCACCGCTACCTGTGGATCGACGGCCGTCTCACCGACCGCCGCTACGAGGGCACCCAGAACGACCTGATCCTGCGCGGCGGTTCCCCCGGCACCGAGCGCCTCGACGGCTCGCAGAGCGTCAACCGCACCCTGGAGACCGGCTTCGACGCGGGCCTCGCCCTCCGCGACAAGGGCCGCGACCAGCTCGGCGCTCCGAAGAACCTCGGCAACCTCACGGCCGGACCCCGCTGGGCCTGGCAGAAGGGCCGCAAGACCGGCTACGGCTCCACGGCGTCGTACGAAGGACTCGCGGTCAGCGCACTGCCCTCCCATCTGCACAGCTACCAGCTGGAGTTGTCGGCCAGGAGCGGCGGTTACTGGCGGCCGCGCACCCTGTGGCGCGGGCTGCCCTCCTTCGGACTGCTCGGCACCGGGCTGTTCGTGCGCGGGGAGCCGGAGACCGACCTGGTCGGCGGCCGGGCGGGCGCGGCGGTGCGGGGGCGGGTGCTGCTGTCGGTGCCGGACGAGCACACACCGGTGTCCGCGACCGCGGCCCCTCGAACCGCCCCGGACATCGAGGAGTTGACGGGCACGGAGGCCGCCGAGCTCGCCGCCGGGCGGGCACCGCACGAGGACCCGTTCGGGAACCACCCGTACCAGACGGTGAGCGTCGGCGGGCACAAGAGGCTGGGCGAGGTCGCCGAGGAGGTCATGGGCGCCGCGTCCGGCGGCTCCTGGCACTTCGGCCGCCCGGGCGCCCCCGCGCACGACGCGATGGTGCGCCCCTTCCAACCCCAGTACCTGGCAGCCGAGTTCGACCAGACCTCGGGCCCCGGCGGCTCCCTCACCGGCGGGCTGTTCGGCAAGGGCCCCTATCTCAACCGACTCGGCGACCTCGTGCACCGCACCCGGGTGGTCCGCCCGGTCGTCGTGTCCAAGCCGGTCAAGGTGGAGACCGAACAGACCCTGGGCAGCGACACCCAGTCCTCCGGCGCGGTCACCACGAGCACGTCCTTCACCGTCACGGGCGGCGGCGGTTACGGCACCACGCACCCCGCCGGTCCGTCCCTCGCCGGGTCCTACGGCTTCCTCGGCCGCTGGGGCCGCTCGCGGGGCACCACGCACACCGTCATCCGGACCGTGACCTCCGAACTCGACCGGGACGACGAGAACTTCAAGGTGCTGGTGTCCGGCGACACCCGGCACGAGATCCTCGCCTCCTCCCGCGCCGACGGCGTGCTCTCCCCGGTCCACGACCTCGCGACCCGCTTCCGGAGCGGCTGGGTCGGCAGGCGGGTCACGTTCGCCGCGGACTGGCTGGGCCACCTGCCGGAGAAGGCGGCCCACCGGCTGGGCCTGCTCAGGGACAAGCTGGGCGAGGTCCCCCGGTACACCGCACGGACCTGGTCCCGGCCCGCCTGGCTGCGCGACAACCCCTTCGGCTCCTACCCGGTCAACGCCCTGGACACCACAGCGGTGTTGGCCCACTTCGACACCCAGCTGCTCGCGCTCAACGCCGACGACGCGAGCCGCGCCCGGGTGCGCTCCCTGGTCACCCCGCGGGCCGTACGCGCGCTGCGGGACCGTATGACGTCCTCTTCCGGAGCCGCCGCACCGGCCCGGATCGGCCGGCTCAACCTGGGCAAGGTCCACTTCGGCGGGCGCACCGGCGCGCTCAAGGTCGAACTGATCCAGGGCGACGAGGAGTTCGACGGACTCGATCACAGTACGACCCTCCAGGACACCCGGGTCGCCGCCGAGACCGTGGAGAGCGGCAGGGTGGCGGGGCGCGGCTGGGGCGCGGGACTGGCGGTCGGCGAGGGCATCCGCACGGGGGCGGGCGGAGCGCCCGCGTCCGGACCGGCGCTCACCACGTCGGGGGCGGTGGACCGGACGGCGGGCACCGCACGGTCGACGACGCGCTGGAAGTCGTACGTCTTCTATCCGAACGAGCCGCACGCGGAGTTCGTGACGCCGTACCGGATGCGGTTGACGCTGACGCTCGATGACGGGCGTGTGGTGGAGAGCGTGGAGGAGGTCGGGCGGCTGCGGGAGCAGGTGCCGTTGAGTCTGACGGTGCCGGTTCCGGTGCCGGTGCCGGTGCCGGTTCCGGGTTCGGTTTCGGTGGCGGAGGCGGACGGCGGGACCCTGGAGACCGCCGCCCCCGCCGTCGATCCTCTCGCGCCCCCGGACCTGTCGCCCGGCACCCCGGAGGTCACCGTCTGGCGCTCCGGGGCGGTGACGCCGGGGGCGGTCGACGCGTGGCGGGCCGCCGGTTCGGGGTTCGCGCTGCCGTCCAACGGCTTCCAGGTGCGCCGGCTGGTCGGCCGGGACACCGTGCACGCCGTCGCGGAGGTGGCGGTCGCGAAGGCGTACGGCGCGGAGGGCGCCCCCGGCTCCGGGCGGCTGTCCGGCGACGGCCTGACCGAGGCCCGTACGGCCGCCCGCCGCACCCCGCTGACCCGCCCCGGCAGCGCCTCCGCCCTCGCCCTGGACGGCGGCACCGCGGACGCCTCCCTGGCCGCCTTCTTCGGCGACGCGCTCGCTCCGGGCGGGCACCAGGTGGCCGGGCTCGTGGACCCGTCGGTCGCCGGGGCGCACGGGGAGTTCCGGCTGTACGCCCGCCCCGACTTCACCGGCGCGACGCTGCTGACGGTGGCACCCGAGAGCACGATGGAGAGCGCCGAGCGGGAGACCGACACCTCCGAGGTGTCGGCGGGCCGCACCGAGGTCCAGGACTCGGCGCTGAGCGGGCAGGCCGTGGTGACGGCGGCCGCCGCGGGAAGCGTGGTCCCGGGTGCCTCGGGGACGCTGAGCAACGCGGCGGAGACCGACACGGCGAAGGCCGCGGGCGCCGACGGTGTCCAGTCCAACGTCAAGCCGAAGACGGGGCGTTCGTTCCTGTTCGCGATCCCGACGGACTGGCTGGGGGTCGCCGAGGTCGAGCACGACGTGAAGGACAGCGCCGTGGGGCTTTTGGTCGGCCGGGCGCTCGGTCCCTTCGGGCGGGTCCGGCCGGGACCGCGGGCCGTCGAGACCCGGGGCCAGGTGCTCGCCTGGGTCCGCGAGGACGTGGCCCGGCAGCTCGGCCTGATCACCGATGACACCTTCCCGGAGAAGGTCTCCGAGGCGTGGTCGCAGGTCGCCGCCGCCGGAACGGCGTGGGTCGATGCCGACAAGGCGTACTGGTCGACTCGGCGGGCGTTGGGGGAGGTGCGGGGGCGGCATGCGGCTGCGCGGGGGCGGTGGAAGGAGGCTCGCCGGGCGCTCGCGGCCGCCGCTGCCGCCTCGGCGGAAGACCGGGTCGCGTTGCGCGTCGCCGTGCGCGAGGCTCGGGCCGAACTGCGGGCCGCCGTAGAGGAGATGCGGGTCCTGTGGCCCGACCTGGCGCCTCGGCGGACGGCGGCTGAGGAGGCTGCGGCGGTCTTCCACGGGGTGCGGGCGGCCACGGATCGGTTGACGCGGTGGCACCGACTGCCTGTGGAGGGGGTCGGGGGTGAGGCCCCCGCGGCCATCGGCGGCGCCGAACTCCCCCCTGGCCGTGCCGAGTTGCGGGGCGGGGTCGAGGAGCCCCCCGCGCCGGTCTTCGAGACACCCACGGCCGAGGCGAAGGCCTCACCCGAGCGTTACACCGAGGCCGAGGACGGCACGCTCACCTCTCCCTCCGGCACCCCATACACCCTGCTCGACGTACCGGAGGACGGCGACGGCTTCTACCACGCGCTCGCCGAGGGCCTGCACCGCACCGGGACCGGGCTGCCCGGCCGTCTCCCCCTGAGCAACCGCGCCGACCTCGTCACCGCACTGCGTGAGGAACTCGCCGGTGCCCTGGAGTCCGGTGCCCACCCGGAGCTGTCGGCGCTCACCACCCCCGACCGCCAGGACACCTTCACCGACGCCGAACTCACCGCCGCCGGGGTCGACTTCGGTGCCGACACACCCGCGTCCCGTGAACTGGCCGGCGCGCAGTGCAGACTCCCCCTGCACGGCACCCTGTCCGAGCCCGAGCGTCTCGCCCTCACCGCCGCCCAGATCCGCCGCCCCGGCACGTCCGAGTCCGACACCGGGTGGGACCACGGCGCCGCCGACCTCCTCCCGGCCCTGGCCGCACGGCACTTCGGGGTCACGGTCACGGTCGTACGGGAGGACGGGGGGTTCCAGGACTTCACGCCGCCGCAAAGGGAAACGGGCGGCGTCGACCGAGTCGTACTGCATCTGAAGGGCCGTCACTACCAGCTGGCTGTCGGGGAGTCCGGCACGGATCGGTCTCCGCTGCCCGCTCCGGAGGCCGCGCCCCCGCGCCGTACGGCCTCTGTGGAGACGCCCCGCACGGACACCCGCCCCGCCCACACCGTCGCGCCCTGGGCAGCTCGCCCGGGCTCCACCGGTTGGCACCGCGATCCGGCCGCCGGCCCCGGCACGCTCACCGCCCCGGACGGCACGGTCCACGACCTCGTGGAGCCGAACGGTGACGGCAACAACTTCTGGGCCGCACTGACCGCCCACGACCCGAGGGCCGCCGACGCCTGGGCCGGTCCGCTGCCGTCCGGCGCGGCCCTCGACCGCTCGGCGCCCTTCACCGCGGCCGAACTCTCCGACGCCGGGGAGAGCCTGGGCCACGACGGGCGGCCGGTGGCCAGGTTCCGCGCCACGGCGGGCCGGATCCCGGACGACGTCCCACTGACCGCCGCGCAGGAACGGGAGTTGATCCGCACCCAGGTGCGCACGGCCCGCCGCTGGAACACCGCGACCACGGGCACCGCCGCCCGAATGGCGGCCGACGCCACGGGGGCGACGGTGCGGATCGTCGCCGAGGACGGCTCGACGCGCTCCTTCCCGCCGGCCGGGGGCCCGTCCGGCGACCGCACGGTCACCCTCTACCAGCGCGGCGGGGACTTCTTGCTGGCCCGTCCCCGCCCGCCCGCGCCCCCGGCCGGGATGGGCCCGGACGACCCGGACTTCCAGTCGCTGGAGGTCACCCCCGAGGACACGGAGGGGCTCACGGTGGGCGGCGCTGCCAACACGACCTGGGCCCTGACCCCGGGCACCCCGCTCCCGGTCCGCGAACTGGGCCTCGACAAGACGGACTTGGGCATGCTCTTCCAGCGGATCGGGCACCGACTCGGCCCGGTGGTGACACCGGAGACGGCACGGCGGCGGTTCGGGATGCCAGAGAAGCACTTCGGCAAGTTCCGCGACCTGGCCCGCGAGCGGGGTCTCGTGATCGACGTGCGCCCCACCAACCCGACGGCGGCGAAATGGCTGGACGCGGGCATGCTGCCGAAGCCGAAGGAGATCAAGGCCAAGACGATCAACGAGCTGGACGTCCGGTTGGGCGCGCGGCCCGAGAACGTCGGCCTGGTCGGCTACTTCAGCCCCGTCCTCCCGGACCGCGCGGACATCGACGACGTGACCTGGACCCGGGTGACGGCCCGGTACGCCCAGCGGCAGGACGAGTTCCAGCAACTGGCCTCCACCATGCGGGAGTTGGCCGACCAGGACCGGTTCCACGTCCGGGACGGCCTGGTACTGGGCCACGAGGGCGGCACCTCGGACGGTCCGCTCAAGCCCCTCACCGGCGACCACGACGTCTTCAGCCTGGCGACCCCGGGCGGCGGACGGCTGGACACGCCGTCGTACGAGGAGACGGTCGAGGCGATGACCCACAACGACATGGCCGTCACCCACGGCGCGCACCTGTACTGGCGGGCGCCCCGATCGCCGTACAGCGAAGGCGTGTTCCGCACGATCGTGGCGGCGCACGGGCCGGACGGCGAACCCCTGATCCGCTTCCGCCCCGAGAACGACACCGCACGCCTGGTCCATTACACCCCCGCGCCGGGGCCGGCGCCGGTCGCCGAACCACCGGCGATCACCCGGGACCTGGTCTGGTCAGCGCCGCTGCCCGACCGGCCCGGACACCATGACGACCCATCACCCAGCAGGAACAGCAGGAGCAGTACGTGATCAGCAGCGAGGAAGGGCGGACCTCTCAACTCCCGCCGAACGCACCACCGTTGCCGCAGGACGTCCGGGAGGCGGCCCGGCTCGCCCCCGACAACTGGCTCGGCGTCGTCGACCCCGGCTGGCGGGGCGAAGGGCCGCCGCCGCACTGGGCCGTGGTCGGCGAGTGGCGGTCCGGGCTCTCGGGCGAGGTCGAGGAGTGGCAGCCGAACGAGGAGTACCGCCCCTCCCCCGCCTCGCTCGGCTGGCCCGAACCGACGGACCCGGTGGACGCGGCCGTCCAGGCGGCGGTCACGGGGTACGCACCGGTCGAGGAGGCGGTGCGTGCCCTGGCCGGGGCGGAGGTCAGCTTCCTCCGTACCCGGGAGGGCGTACCGCAGCCGCTCCTCTCCCCCGACGGCACGCCGACCGTCCCGGTGTTCACGTCCGCGGCCCACCAGCCCTTCGCCCTGTCCCTGACGCATGCCACGTTGCCGGCCATGGCGCTGGCCGCCTATGGGATGACGCTCACGGTGAATCCGGCGGGGCCGGCTTGTCTGGTGGTTACGGCGGAGGAGGTGTTGGAGGCGGGGGGTGCCGGGGAGGCTGCGTCGGGTTCAGCTTCCGGGCCGAGCTCCGGGTCGAGGACCGGCTCTGGGGCGGGGGCCGGCCCCGAGTCGGGGGCCGGGTGGGAGTCCGGCTCTGCGTCGGGGTCCGGGGCTGGGTCGGGGTCCGGGGCTGGGTCGGGGTCCGGCCCCGAGTCGGGGCCCGGGTGGGAGTCCGGCTCTGCGTCAGGGTCCGGGGCTGGATCGGGGTCCGGCTCCGGTTTTGGCTCCAGCTCAGGGGCCGAGTCCGCGTCCGAGTCCAGCGCCGGCTCCAGCTCCAGCTCCAGCACAGGCTCCGGGTCCAGCTCCAGCACAGGCACCGGCTCCGGGTCCGGGTCCGGGTCCGGCACAGGCTCCGGGTCCGGGTCCGGCACAGGCTCCGGGTCCGGCTCCGGGTCCGGGTCCGGGTCCGGCACAGGCTCCGGTGCAGTGGGAGGTGCCGAATGACCGCCTCGCCCCACGACCCCACGGCCGAGACCTCGGCGGCTGCGTCTGAAGCATCGACTCCCTTGTCCGAGACATCGACGACCGCGTCCGAGTCGTCCCGTCGGGAACCCGGGCCGGCGGAGTCGGCCTGCACCCCGTCGCTGCCGCTCCCCCGTCGGGAACGGGGTCCGTCGGCGATAGCCGAAGCCTCCGCCGCCGTCGCACGAGCCCAGGCCGAGGAGTCGTCCGGCGCCTCCGGTCCGGACGACGACACGGCCGAGATCGCGCCCCCGCTCTCGGCAGCGGCGGCGGAGTTCGCGGCACTCACCGCCGCCGACCCGGACCCGACACCGGCGCGGGCACCGGCAATTGCCGCAGCTGGCGCAGCAGGCGCTCGGAACACGCGTACCAGCACCTGGTCCGCCACCACGACCACGACCGCCCCGCAGTCCACCCCAAGCCGCCCCGGCCGCCCGCGCAAGGCCCTCCTCGCCGGCGCCGCCCTCGTGGGGGCGATCCTGATCGCCGTACCGTTCCTGGTCGGCGGTGACGACAGCGACCAGGCCTCCACGCGGGTCGACAGCACCGGCGACACGGTCCTGGGCGACCACTGGACCGGCGACGGCACCGGCACCTTCGGCACGGCCAGTCCCTCCGGTGGCTCCCCCGCCCCCCGTACCACAGCGAACGAGGCCACCGGCCAGGTCGTGGAGACCGGAAAGCCGGACAAGGCCGATCCCACGGCCACCGGCACCACGAGCAGCGCCCCCGGGAAGGGGACGGCTCCCTCCGCGTCGCCCTCGAAGCCCGCCGCCACCGGCGTCCGTATCCGCGGCAACGCGTCCGGCCGCTGCGTCGACGTCACCGACGGCAACACCGCCGAGCGCACCCCCCTCCAGATCTGGGACTGCTCGGGCGCCGCCCGGCAGAGCTGGCGGTTCGCCTCCGACGGCACGGTCCGGGCACTGGGCAAGTGCATGGACGTAGACGGGGGTTCGCGCGACGACGGCGCCACAGTCCAGCTGGTGTCCTGCAACGGCACCGGAGCCCAGCAGTTCCGCCTCAACGCGGCCCACGACCTGGTCAACGTCCAGGCCGACAAGTGCGTTGACGTCAAGGACGTGGCCACCGGCAATGGCGCCCGCCTCCAGCTGTGGTCGTGCAACGGCGGCGGCAACCAGAAGTGGAGCACGGCATGACCACCGATCCGAGCGAGAAGGACACCATGACGGCCGCTTCTCCGGAGCCGACGGCAACCGCCACCGCCACCGCGGCCGAGCCGGAGCCGACACCGGAACCCCTGGTCGGTGCGGTCGCGGAACCCGCCGAATCCGAAGCCGAGTCCAAGGCCGCATCCAAGGCGGAAGCGGAGCCGACGCCGGAGCCGGAGCCGGAAACCACATCCGACACCGACGCATCCGCCGACACGGACGTCGAGACCCACCCCGACGAGGAAGAACACCCCGAGGCCACCACCGCCACCGAAACCGACCCCGCCCGCCCCCGCAAGGCCCTCCTCGCCGGTGCAGCCATGGCCGGTGCCCTGCTGATCGCCGCCCCCTTCCTCGTCAGCACCGGCGGTGACGGCGAGGAGCACCGAACCACCCGGACCGACACCCTCGCCGACACAGTCCTGGGCGGCCCCGGCGACCAGGAGATCCCGGGCGTCTTCGGCACCGCCAGCCCCTCCCCGGGCGGGCACGCCTCCACCGGCGCGAAGGACAACGGCGTGCAGAGCAAGGGAGGTTCGAAGGCAGCCGCGAACCCGGGGCCCGGCGGGGCCCCACAGGCCGGCCACTCGAATTCCGGTGCCTCCGGGAGCGGAAAGTCCCCCGGCAAGACGCAGTCCTCCCCGCACAAGTCAGGCCAGTCGGCGACCGGTTCGGGCAGCACATCGAACTCCGGCTCCTCAAGCACCAGTTCCGGCACCGGCAAGAGCGGCGGCACGACCACGGCCACCGTCACCGCCGTTGCGATCCGCGGCTACGCCTCCGGCCGTTGCATCGACGTCACCGGCGGCACCGGCAAGGACGGCACTCCCTTGCAGATCTGGGACTGCACGGGAGCGTCCTGGCAGAAGTGGAAGTTCATGCCGGACGGCACGGTCCGCTCCATGGGCAAGTGCATGGACGTGTCCTGGGGTTCGACCGCGAACGGGGCGGCGATCCAGCTGGCGAACTGCAGCGGCAACCAGGCCCAGCAGTTCCGCCTCAACGCGGCCCACGACCTGGTGAGCGTCAAGGCCGACAAGTGCGTGGACGTCAAGGACCAGCTGACGGCGAACGGTTCCGCGCTCCAACTCTGGTCGTGCGGAGGCACCGCCAACCAGAAATGGGGCAAGGCATGACCCACTGAACCCTTGGCGGACCGGCCCTACCGATCCCGCTCCTCGCGCGCGGCGGCGACCCAGTGCTCCGCACCCCACCGCCGCGCGACCGTCTCCGCCCGCTCGAAGGAACGTACGGCGGTCTCCTCGTTGCCGATCAGGCGGTACAGCAGGCCGAGGTAGTGCGCCACGGGCCGCATCGCGAACACGGTGTAGGCGGCCCCGGACAACTGGTCGTGCACGGGCAGGAGTTGCCGGATCAGTTCGGGTGCCTCCTCACGCCGCCCGAGCAGCGCGGCCAACTCCGCCCGGATACCGGTGTTGCGGGTGTGGTGGTGGTCGTGCCGCAGGGGACCACGCCGGATCGCGCGGGCCTCGGCGACCCGGCCCTGCCGCGCCAGCACCAGCGCGTAGGTGTCCCCGTCGATGGGCCCGTTGCGCTCGTACCGCTCACGGGCCAGCTCGGCGGCCTCCGCCCCCGGCTCCAGTCCCGGCCCCCTGCCCAACCCCACCGTGATCAGGCCGAGTTCGTGGAAGTTCTGGGCGTGCATCATGCCGTGCCGGTGCATCAGGGCGCCGACTTCGTCGTAGCCCCGCACGGCCTCGTCGAAGTCGCCGCGGACGTGCGCCAGCATGGCGAGGCTGGCCTGGTGCACGGCCTCCGGTTCGACGAGGCGGTAGCGGCGGGCGAGGTCGAGGCCGGCCTCGGCGTGCCGCCGCAGCGCGTGGGGATCGCCCAACGCCCCCGCGACGCTGCCGTCGATGAACTCGCACACCCACCGGTAGACGGGCAGGTCGAGCCGCTCCGCGAGGGGGCGCAGTTCGGCGGAGGTGCGGGCCCGGAAGGCTACGGCCCGTTCGTAGGAACGGCATTTGGCCGCCGAGGCCAGGGCCAGGGCGAGCAGCGCGGGATCGCCGGAGCGCCGGGCCACGGCGACCAGCTCCCGGGCGGCCGTCACCACGCGCGGGGCATCGTCCTCTCCGGCGAGTTCGGCGACGAGGGTGTCGAGGAGGAGGCAGCGGGTGGCCAGGTCGGCGCTGTCGGCGGCGAGGAGCCGCTCCAGGGCGGTGACGAGGGGCCGGTCGACGAAGCCGTAGGGCCGCGTCTGCCACGGCGTGGGCACCTGCCATCCGGTCAGCGCGACGGTCAACAGGTCCTCCCGACCGGCCTGTTCGGCGATCTCGATCGCCCGCCCCCTGGTCCGCCGCGCGGCGAGGGTGGTGCCCGCCCGCACCTGCGCCCGCAGCAGCTTCCCGAGCAGTTCGACGCGCCGGGCGTCCCGGTCGCCGCCGGGGGCGGGTATGCGCTCGTACGACTCGACAACCCGCTCCAGCAGTCGTACGGCAGCGTCGTGGGCGTAGCGCCGCTCCGCCAACTCGGCGGCGCGCAGCCCGTGTTCGACGGCGAGGGGGGCGAGGGCGGCCGTACCGGACTGGGCGCAGTGGTGGGCGAGGGCGGTGGATCCGGTGGGGCGCAGTTCGCCCAGTGCCTCGGCGATGCGGGCGTGCGTCCGGCCGCGCCGCAGCCGGGTCAGATCGGTGTAGAGGGTGTCCCGGACGAGCGCGTGCGCGAACCGGACGCGCCCCGGCCCGGGTTCGAGAAGCAGCCCGGCGGCGACCGCGGCCTCCAGCGCCTCCAGTACGACGTCCTCGCCGGCCTCGGAGGCACGCACGAGCACCTCCACCTCGGCCTCCCGGCCCACCACCGCAGCGAGCCGCAGCACCTCGAAGGCGTAAGCGGGCAGCCGCGCCAGGCGCCGCCGCAGCACGTCCCGGACGCCCTGCGGCACCTCGGACAGCGCCACCAGGGAACCCTCGCTGGCCAGCAACCGGGCGCTCTCGCGCACGTAGAAGGGGTTGCCGCCGGTGCGTTCGGTGAGCGCGGCGAGCGTGTGCGGGTCGACGGGGGCGCCGCAGACGGCGGTCACCAGGGCCCGCACGTCGTCGTCGGCCAGTCCCCCGAGGGCGATGCGGTGGGGTGAGCGGGCGGCGAGCTGGGCGAGGGTCCCGGTGAGCCGTTCACCGGTCTCGGTTGGCCGGTGGGCGGTGAGGACGAGGACGGGGGGTCCGTCGGCCGCGGTGACGTGTTCCAGCAGCGCGAGGGTCTCGGTGTCGGCCCGGTGGAGGTCGTCGAGGACGACGGCGAGCGGTCCCGCCTCGGCGACGGCCCGTGCCATCCAGGCCTCCACGGCACGGTGCAGCGAGAAGCGTCCGGCCACGGCGTCGGCCGGCCCGCCCGTTCCGTCGGCACCCTCTCCCACCAGGGGAGCCACCGCGGCCGGATCGCCGGGCGGCACCCGCCGGGCCAGCTCCCGCAACGCCTCGACCCAGGCCCAGGCAGGCGGCGCCCCGTCGAACTCGGGGCACCGCCCCACGACAACCTGCCACCCCTCACTCCGCAGCCACTGAACCGCCCGCCCCAGCAGCTGCGTCTTACCGACACCGGGCTCGCCTGTGACCTGCACGATCCCCCCGGCCCGCCGTCCTTCCCGAGCGGCCCGCTCGATCCCCCGCAACTCGTCGTCGCGGCCGACGAACAGCCCGTCGCCGTGGGGGCCGGGATCACGGAGGGGCGCCGCGGACGAGGCGGTCATGCCACCGTCACCGGTTTCTCGCGCCGCCCGAGCCCCTGGCAGACCTGGAGGCCGGATGCCCGTGAGCGGTCGTGTCGCGCGTACCGGCGGCCCCGGCGGCCTGTCCTGCCCTTCCGCCCGGTCGGGCCGGGACGCCCGATCCGTCGGTAGATCCTCGCGCCGCCGGAGGATGTCGGAATCCGCCGACAGGCCCTCGCGCCGCCCGAGGATCGCCCGCTCCAGCTCGACGAGGGCGGGTCCGGGCGCCAGGCGGAGCTCGTCGTGCAGAACGCGCCGACTGCGCCGCAACGCGTCGAGCGCGTCCCCCCGCCGCCCCGCGCCCCACAGCGCGGTGGCCAGCAGCCGCCAGCCCTCCTCGCGCAGCGGGTGCTCCCGGGTCAGCACCTCGGCCGAGGGCACGGCCTCGCTCCACCGACCGTCACGGACGAGTGCGTCGAGCAGCAACTCCTGCGCGCTCAGCCGCAGTTCGTTGAGCCGGGCAACCTCGGCAAGCGCCCACTCGGCGTCGGCGACCTCCGCGTAGGCAGGCCCGCGCCACCAGCCGAGCGCCTCCTGCAGCAACTCCCCCGCCTCGCGCGCGGAGGAGACCTCACGCGCCCGACGCACCACGCCCTCGAACCGCCAGGCATCCACCGCCTCGTCCGGCACCCGCACGGCATACCCGGTCGCGTCACTGACCAGAACCTCGGCCCGGCCCCGGGGCGCCCGCCCCGGTTCAAGGATCCGCCGCAGATTGGACACGTACGCCTGCAGCGAGGCGAGCGCACGCGCAGGCGGCCTGCCCTCCCACACCTGCTCGACCATCCGGTCGGCGGACAGCACCCGGCCACGCGCACAGAGCAACAGCGCGAGAACGGCACGCTGCCGCGGCCCTCCCAGCCCCACCCGCACGCCGTCCACATCGGCCTCAACGGCCCCGAGCACTCTCAACCCCAGCATGGTGAACAAATCGTAAGGGCGCCTCCAGCACCGCCTGTTCAGAGGAGCCCGGCCCGGGGCCCGGATCGGGCCGTCGGCGATCCGGGCCGGTCATCCCGAGGTGGTGGTCTCGCAGCTGAGCGTGGATGTGGCACACCCCGCCCACGCCGTTTCCCCCACCCTCCCGGACCTGACGTGTACCGGCTCCCACAGCCACGAACGGGTCGTAGCCGAACCGCGTCACTCGTGATCACTCAAACGCGGCGAACCGAGAGGATCACCGAAACCAGCGCCCACAGGGCCGAGTTGTCCGAGGTACTCATCAAGAGATCACCAGAAGGGACCACCTCGGTCATGCGCTATGTCCCACGCCTCGCCACAGCTCTGGTCGCCGCGGCAGCCCTCGCCCTCACCACGCCGACGGCGGCGCATGCCACCGCGATCGGATCCACTCCTGTACAGACCTTCGAGTACAGCGTGGGCGGCGCGACCATGAAGGTCCCGACCGGGTGCATGTTCACCCACGCCATCCGCGGCGACGGCAAGAAGATCACCTACCAGAACGCCGGCGTCGACTGCGCCTTCGTCGCGGCTCTCAGCTCGGGCTTCTGCAACTGGCGCATCGACTTCACCTACGCCGACACCAACAACCGCGTGTACCGCACCTCACGCGGCAGGACACACAACGAGTGCAAGATCGACCCGATGCGAAACAACTCTCCTCGGACGCTCCCTCGTTATGGCAAGGCGTGCGCGCACCTCTACGTCGGTGGAATGCGCCGCGTGAGTCAGTTCCACCACATCACGAAGTGAGCCCCACATGGTCGAGCAACAGCAGAGGAAAATCCTGGGCCAGGAGTGGGAGAACCGTCGGCGCCGAGCGGGCATCATCGCGTTCGCAGCAGGACTGGTCGTCACACTCGCCTTCTTCGCCTTCTTCCCCGGACTTCCCCATGTCATCGACTGGGGCGCCATCCTCGTCGCCCTGGCGGTGGGCGGGCTCGCTCAGTGGGCTTGCCAGTCGCGGATGACCAAATCGGCGGGCAGGGAGCCGAAAGACCGGTGACCCGTACCCGGAGCCACCACTGAACGAACCCACCTTCATGACCGGAGGTGGGTTCGTCGCCATGTGATCGGGGCCGGAGAGGTCATCACCCTTCTTGGACGTCGGTGATCTCCACGGAAAGCTCTGTACTCGCTGAAGCCGTGCTGATCAGAGACGGTTTGTAGCTGAGGCTGGTCTGGTCGGTGAGCTCGGCGGTCTGGATGACCGGCCCGGACTCGTCGCCGTGGATCTCGTAGGTGATCTCGTAGACGGCGTCCGGGTCGAGGTCCCCGCTGCTGCCCAGGTAGGTGAGCTCCGGTTCCACGGTCACATTGCAGCCGGCTGTTCCGAAGCACTGGCGCTGGGTGGTGCGCAGGTCGATGGAGAAGCTGTCGGCGTCAACCTGGCTGTACGTGGGTTCCGTGGCGGGGTTGACGAGATCCACGTCCGGCACACTCGACGCGGTGGTGGCGCCGGAGGTCGGCTTGTCGTCGTCGTTGGTGGAGCCCTTTGTGGCACCCGCGACGACGACTCCCGTGGTGATGATGGCGGCGATCACGGCGGCGGCCGAGCCGATGATGACGGCGTTGATGCGGCGCTTCTTCGGCGGGACGGGCTTCTCGGTCGGCCAGGGCGGCGGAAAGGCGGCCGGCGGGACGGCGGGCGGCGGCGGTGCCGCGGGAGGTCGCGAAGCGTTCTCGTCCATCGTCAGCCCCACCCACCCAGCAGCCCCGCACTGAGCTGGGCACTACAGATGTTGTAGTCACCGGCCGCGTGCCCCTTGTCCGTCTTCCCGCCGACGGTGACGGAGCAGTGAATGTCCCCGGACCCCTGAAGCTGCGCGGTAACGTCGAAGTACAGGGCGTCGTCATCGAGAGGCAGGGTGGCCTTGAACTCCCCGTCCTTGAAGGTGCCGTCGCGGTTGTCGGAATCGGACCCGTAGGTGATGTTGAGTGGCCCGAGGGCACCGGCGGGGGCAGTACCCCACACCTTGAAGACAACGACCTTCTTGTCGACCTTGGCCTCTCCGCCGACCTTCTTGTCCCCCTCCGCCGCGGAACGGCCGGCCTTCTTGTCGTCGGCACGCGTCGTTGGGCTCTTGGAGTCACCCGCCCCAGAGCCACCACCAACGACCGCACCGACGAGGGCGATCAACACGAAAAGCCCGACGATCCCGAGACACCCGAGCCCGATGACCTTCCCCGCACCGCCTTTCTTCGGCGGCGGAGACACGAACGGCGGCTGCCCGAAGGGCCGTTGGGGACCACCCCATCCAGGCTGCTGCGGCGGATTCTGCTGCTGGCTCATGTTTCCCCCTGGGGCGAATGTCGTGCAGTGCAAGGGGGGTGACACGCACAGCTCCCACACGGTTTCTCAAACCAGATGGATTCACCTGATCGTGGTGAACTCAACGCAAATCGAACACCCTCGGCGCCCCACGAGTTCAGGGCGCCGAAGGGGTGCCGGACTGACGGCCACGCACGACGAAGGCAAAGCCGCAGGCAGGGGCAGACGGGAAGCGATGAACACCCGGAACCGTTCCGCTCTCCGTCGTACTCACGAGGAGGTGAGGACCAGACCCCTGAGCCTGTCGGCGTGACCCGCCATCGCAACCTTCCAAGGAGCGGGATCTTCCCCAGCAATCTCTCGCCACAGCCGAGCCACGGCACTGGCAAACGCTCGCACCGCTTCAGGTTCGGACGTCTGCCAGGACCGAACGCGCTGCACAGATGCGACAGCCTGCTTTGCCGTGATCCCGGCTTCCATGAGGCGTAGGGCGAGCATGAACGGATCGATCCAGGCCGCGCCACGCGTGGGCCACGCCCAGTCGATCAGACGCGCCCTGCCGTTGTGGATGAGGATGTTGTCCGGAGCGAAGTCCGTGTGCAGCAGCACGTCTGAACCGGCTGACTTGTGCAGCCCCCATGGTCCGTGGAAACGAAGCATCCGAGCGCGTTGCCGCGGAAGTCCAACGGATCGTGCGTAGCAGCGCAGTGAAGCGCCAAGAAGAGTGGCGCAACAACCGCAGCCACGTTTGCGGTCGGTGCACGAGCTCTTGGTGCGCCCGAGCCCCGTTCCGGCGTTGACTGGACTCTATGGGTGGCATTTCGAGCAGTCGCCCCACCCGGACCTGGACGCCGGGCGCTTGCTCTACGTCGGTATAGCTCCGCGTTATATGGCGATTCGGACCAGCACCCAGAACTTGCGCAAGCGGGTGCGCTATCACTACCGGGGCAACTCGGCCGGCTCGACTCTGCGGCTCACCCTCGGAAGCCTGCTCGGACTTGAGCTGCGTCGCGTGGGCAGCGGCAAGCGGATGACCTTCGGCAAGGCCGGCGAAGCCACCTTGAGTCAGTGGATGGCGGACAACGCGCGAGTGTGCTGGGTCGAGCAGAACGAACCGTGGACCTTTGAGTCACAGCTCATCTCCCAACTCGATCTCCCTCTGAACCTCGACCAGAACCGCCATAACGCCTTCCACGCCCGATTGAAGAAACTGCGGGCCCAAGCGCGCCAGCAGGCAAGAGAGTTGCCCATCAGCTCATAGCCCGCCGAACGGGCCCAAGGGCCGTTGTCTGGGCCGCCCCTGGGCCACCCAAGGTCGCTCGACAGTGGCCAAGGACGACCACCAGGCGCACGAGACAGCTGTACCTGAACAGGGAAAGCACAGGTCACCAAGATCCCCGGCAAGCCCAGGGTAAGAAAAAGCCCATGGCCCAGCGGTAGCCTTCAGCGCCGGCAGACATAGTTGAGGGACAGGACGTGACACGGGGCAGTAACTAGCCGGACTACCAGGTGGGCGACATACCTCGGATCTCAAATGAGGCAAACCCTGCCGACCTAGCCTGAGTTAGGCTGTGCAGCTCCCGGCTGAACCCCAGCGCAGGAAGTGTTTGTCTCGTTTGTTACCGATGATGGCTACCGCGTACTCTGAATAGCGCCATTCCTTGCGGGAACGGGACTCGGTGAGGACGGCTTGGCAAGCTTCGCTGGCGGCGACGCTTGCCCACCTATCCCGTTGGAGCTGGTCCCATCCGGGCTTATTGGCCCACACGTACATCACGGCCTCGTCGGGGGCGAAGCCGACGGACATGTTGTGAAGGCTGAGCCAGTTGGGGTCGTTGACGATGCGGGAGTTGCCCTGCCACTCGGAGATAATGGCGTTGGCCGTTTGGCTGGCCACGCGGATCTCGTCCTTGTCCGTACTGGGAATTTGCGCTTCTTCGAGGCCGGATTCGGTCGGTTGCCACCAGGAGTCCTGTCCCTCGCTGCGCGTGCTGCGGTTCTGGATGGATGTGCTGCATGCGGTGTTGGTACGGAAGTTGTCCTCCCACACGATGGTGGGGCCGTTCCTGTCGGCAGTGTCGACGACGACGTATTCGTTGTAGGGGAACTCGGGGTAGGACTTGATGACGTCCCGCAGGCCCAGGCACGCCGTCTGCGCTACTTCTTGCAGCGCCACCGGAGACAGCTCCTGGCCGCTCGTGGCGATGTACACCTCGCTTCTGGGCTCGTGGAATGTGATCGTGTGGTCCTGGTCGGGGTATTCGACAGGGTCCAGCCACGCCCCGGTTCCCATGGCTCCAGAGGTGTCGTGCTCCGCCGGAGTTCGGGCTGGCCGGGACTCCTTCCATGTGGCGAGGGTTGCCTCTGATGAATCGGCTCTCTTCGAACTCTTCACTGCACTGGCACCGCTCTTGCCCCCGTTCTGGATGGCGTCAGACGTATGGCTCGTCTCGTCCGCAGCCGGGCTGGAGCGGGAAGCAGAGCTGCCCGCGAGGCGGTCATTCCCACGACTGCTTTCTGTTTGGGAGAGGAGACCGCCGATGAGCGCCCCGCCCACTACAGCGGCTCCGATGATCACGGCGACGGTGCGGCCTTTGCGTCTCCCGGCGGGAGCTTGCCACGTTGGGTCGTCCAGGGAGGGCATATCCCACTCGGCTGCGACGAGCTCGCTGACCATGGTCGGCTCCAGCCTGGCGCCCTCGGTAGGTATGACCTGTGTGGCTTGGGAAGCGAGGAGCAGTGAGCACTTCTCAGCGGCGGAGCTGGCAGTTATCCGTTGATCGGGATCCTTGGCCAGGGCCTTCTCCGTGATCTCCAGTAGTTCTGCCGGAACGCCGTCGAGGTCCGGGTCCCCGGACATGACGCGGTAGGCAACCGCGTCGGGGGCTCCAGTGCCGAACGGGAGCCGTCCGGTGGCCGCGTAGGCGACGAGAGCACCCCAGGCGAACATGTCCCCGGCCGGTCCGGCGGTGCCGGTGCGGTAGTGCTCCGGGCTGATCCATCCTGGTGTGCCAGTCATGACGCCGGTGCGGGTCACGCTGGTGCCGTCAGCGGCATGGGCGATGCCGAAGTCCAGCACGCGAGGGCCAGCAGGAGTGAGGATGACGTTCTGCGGTTTCACGTCCCGGTGCACCACACCTGCCTGGTGGACCGCGGCCAAGGCATGCGCAGTACCGGCCGCGAAGGCATACAGCATGCCGCCTGTGAGCGGGCCATGCTCGGACAGGTGCTGGTTCAGGGTAGGGCCCGGAGCATACTCGGTCGCCAGCCACGGGGCGGCAGCCTCGGGGTCGGCTGCCAGTAGCGGGATAAGACAAGGGCCATGTACCCGAGCGGACAGCTGTACCTCACGGCGAAACCGGGCCCGGAATTCGGGGTCTTCGGCCTGAGCGGCGTGGATGACCTTGATCGCAACCCGCACTCCTGCCGGGTCGAGGCCGGCATGGACAGTGCCCATGCCGCCCGCACCGAGACGGCCGATGATCCGGTAGGGGCCGACCCTGGATGGGTCACTGGGACGGGCAGACAGAATCCGACCGCCAGAGTCATCAGCGCTCACAGAGGTTTCTTCCTTCTTATCGGGAAAGTACTCGTGGCTGGGCGGCCATGCTGGTGCACCTGTCCAGTCGTCAAGCTGTTGGATCGTAGCTTTGGCCCGGTGGAGGCGGCTGTTACCCCGGTACCGGCCCGCCGCGTATCAACGGCAGCGGCCTGGATCCCAGCGGACGGCGGGAGCGACAGCAGGGTGCCCGCGCGGAAGTGCTTCGTGCCGTGCTGGATGTCGATGCCGCTCTCGCCGTGCGAAGTCGCGGGAGACCGCCTGCCATCCCACGCACAGATCGGCCAGGAGTGCGGCGTAGGCGAGAACGTCGTCCGCTAGGCGCAGGAGTTGCTGATCTCCCAGGGTGTACTGGAGGGGCGTGCCGGGTCGGGTATCTACGTCGCCGAACCCCGGCAGCGGGTGCGGATCGTCCGGTCCACGGCGCGCGAGCAGCCCGGTGGGTCGCCTTTCCGGGAGAACATGAAAGCCTTGGGCAGGCAGGGGGATTGGGAGAGCAGGACGGATGGCAAGGTGTCGGCGCCTGCCAACATCGCCGTGGCTCGGGATCGCCGAAGGCGAGCTGTGCGTCCGGACGGCGTACGAGTTCCTGGCGGATGGCAAGCCGGTTCATCTCTCTACGAGTTGGGAGCCGTACGACCTCACCGTGGGCTCTCTCGTCGTCCTCCCCGAAGGGGGGCCACACGGCGGGTCCGGGGTCGTGAACCGGATGGCCTAGATCGGCGTGTTCGGAGTCGTGCCACACACGTGCCACGAATGCCACGTGGATGCCACATCCCTAGCCGTGAAAGTGCAGCTCTGACGTGACACCTGCCGCCTTCCTGGGGGATGTCGTGGCTGGGGTGGCCGCCTCCACGGCTTTAGAGGTCGTTTTCTCCCGTTGTTTCATCCCGGAATCTTCTATTTGGTCTGCGGTGTCGGGTCGCGCCAGGAGATGGTGTTCTCGCGGGTGAGGCG
>NZ_JBHUXV010000034.1:0-86272 GCF_042669125.1 Streptomyces sp. NPDC057253
CGCCAGTGGTGTATGTGGGTTACGGGGGACTGACACCCCGCACCACCCACCCGGCGGCCGCCCGGTCACGGGGGCGGCCGCCGGGCGTTCGGTGTCCTTCGGCTCACTCGGTCACTGGATGGTCCACGCCTGGTTCGACTGGTTCAGGGACATCCACTGGTCGATGGCGGCACCGTTGGCCGTCGAGCCGGCGCCGACCTCCAGGACCTGCTTGGTCTCGAAGTTGCGGATGACGTATCCGCCGCTGGTCGGCTCGAAGTACCAGAGCTGGTTGTTGCCGCCGTTGTAGGTGTACTGCTGCAGATCGGTCCCTCTGTAGTGAGTCGCGCCGTTGATGTCGAGGACCTTGCCGCTGCTCCTGCTGACGATCTTGTAGAGCTGACCGCTGACCTGGACGATGTTCCACTGCTGGTTGGTTCCGCTGTTGGCCGGCCACTGGACGACGCTCGCGCCGTCGGCGGTGGAGGCCCCGTAGACGTCCGCCAGCTGGCCGCTGTTGACGTTCTTGATGGTGTAGTACGTCGACGGGTTGACGTTCGGCGTGCCGGTGGCGTCCTCCAGCGCCCCGCCGGCCTGCTGCACGCTGAAGTCGGAGAAGAAGAAGTAGGCGCCGTCGGTCTTGGCGACCCGCACGTAGCGGAACTTCTGGCGGACGTCGATGTTCCCCGTGAGCGTGGAGGCCATCGGCAGCGTCGTGGCGCCCTGGCGTCCCAGCACGGTGTAGGTGGCGAACGACGGGTCGTTCGAGGCGCGGATCTCGAAGTTGCTGCGGGTCTCCGGCTGGTCGAGGTCCTGGCGCGTCGTCAGGGAGTACTGGCCGAGCTGGTAGGCCTGTCCGAGGTCGACCTGCCACCAGGCCGAGGTGTCACTGCCGGTCGCCGACCACCCGGTGGAGCTGTCGTTGTCGACGGCGTTCGCGGCCGGCGTCCAGGAACCGTAGACCGACGACGCGGATGCCGGCTTGTTGTAGGCGAGGTTGAGCCTCGCCGTCAGGGACTGGTACGCGGGCTCCAGCCCGGAGGCCTGAATCACCGAGGTGCCCAAGGTCGCGTTGCCGGACAGCGTCACATTGCCGCCGTTGGCGTTCTGGTTGATGAAACCGTCGGTGTGCGACAGCACGTTGTTGGACAGGGTCATGTTGTTGGAGCCCTCGTCCAGGTAGAGGCCCGCCACCGCGGAACCGCAGGCGGCCGGCCCCCGGACCACGTCGTGCACGTAGTTGCCGTTCATGACGGTTCCCGGGTCGTTGGAGAGGTGGTAGATGCCGGCGGTGTCGCACAGCCGGTTCACCACGTTGCCGATCCGGTTGTAGCTGATGCTGTTGTTGCCCTCGGCGTTCGCCGCGGACTGCCATCCCCAGCCCAGCGAGATGGCGGCCCACGGGGTGTCGGAGATGTCGTTGTGGTTGATGGTGGTGCTGTTGACGAACCCCGCGTTGATGCCGGCGGTGCCCAGGTAGTCCTCGCCGATCCGGGTGATCAGGTTGTCGTTGACGGTGACGTTCTTGACGACCTCGCGGACGTCCTCACCGGCCGGTGACGTGGGCGGGTTGTAGACGGTGTGGTACTCCACCGTGGGGTCGGAGAACTTGCCGACCATGATCCCGTTGCCCGCGATGTCGTACACGACGTTGCCGGTCACGCTGCTGTCGTGGACGCCGTGGTGCAGGTCGAGGGCGGTGGAGCCCATCTGCGTGAAGGTGTTCCCGGTGAAGGAGACGCGGTCGGCGTCCGCGACGTGGACCCCGGCCGGCGGGCGGTCGACGTACTGGTGGTTCGAGGGGTCGGCGGAGAGGTTGTAGAGGCCGCCCTGGCCGTTGAGCAGACCGTTGTCGGTCGCTTCCATCCAGGTGGTCCGGGTGAAGGTGATGCCGGAGAAGCGCAGGTCGTGGACCGGGGCGTCGAGGCTGGTGCCCTTGACCTCCACGAGCGTGGGCAGGGTGGGTGCCTGCACGGTGGCGGTGGACATGTCCTCGCCGGAGCGCGGCTTGTAGTAGACCGTCTGCGCGGCCGTGTCGACGTAGAACTCGCCCGGCTCGTTGAGGAACTCGTGGGCGTTCTCGAAGTGCAGCGGGGAGCCTGCGGACAGGATCGGGAAGGGCCGCTGGAAGAGGATGCCGGCCTCGTGGTCCTGGATCGACACGTTGGCGATGCCGCCCGCGGTGGTGAACGACTTCAGCCGCAGGTAGTTCTCCGCCCACTGGAGTTCCAGGTTCATCTCGACCTGGCTGAGGTTGCTCCAGTTGGAGATCTGCGAACTGAGCACCTGGAGCAGCTTGTTGGTCTTGTCGCTGCCCTGGAGCTGGAAGTCCGAGCCCAGGTCGGGGTACCGGGCGCGGGTGGCGCGCACTCCGTTGACGTACAGCTGGCGGAAGTTGAGGCTGCCCACCGACGCCTTGTACTCGCCGTTGCCGACGGCGGTCCAGCCGGTGATCGTCCTGCCGCTGCTGATCACGGGGGTCTCGCCGTTGTAGGCCTGGTAGACGACCGTGTGGCCGTTCGTGCCGGAGTCGCTCGTGCCGAGCGTGATCGGGCTGGTGAGGTTGTAGGTGCCGCCGCGCAGGTTCACGACGATGTCGTCGGACATGTTGGTGTTCGAGGCGCGGACGGCGGCCTGGGCCGCCTGGATGGTCTTGAAGGCGGCGGAGGTGCTGGTGCCGGAGTTGCTGTCGTTGCCGCCGGTGGGATCGACGTAGAAGTTCGTCGTGGCCGCTTGTGCCGTCTGGGCCGGCACCAGGGTCGCGAAGACGACGACTCCGGCCGCGAGTGCCTTGGCCAGTCCGGCGCCTATGTGCAGGGGTCTCATGTGCGGTGTCCTCTCTGAGCCACGTTGCTCATGAGTTGCATTTATCGTGGGTATGTCGGACACGAGTCAAGAGATGTGACGGGCACATTTTCTGGAGCCCGTTCACCAACACCTGCAACAGAGCAGGTAGATGACCTGAAGAGACAGATCAACTCACCGGAATCAGCCAGAATTGACCATGACGAGCGAGCACAGATGAGTCGTACTTATTTTTTCGAGCGATCGTATCGGTTGAGCGAGACGCGTCGGGGCGGGATTCTGTAGGCATGGGCAACCAGTCCGACGTCTCCGGTGCGGCAGCGGACGCGGGCAGCGCAGTACCCGAGGACTTCGCCGTCGTGATCGATGCCGGGCTGAGAATCATGGCGTGGAGCGCAGGCGCACGGGCGCTGCTCGGACATGCGTCCGACGACGTCGTGGGCCTGCCGGCCGCCGAGCTGCTCGCCGCGGACCTGCCCCACTCCGCCCGCCGGCACCTGTCCGCCGGAGAGCCGTGGACGAGCGACGTGGCACTGCGCCACCGCGACGGCGACCGCGTCCTCGTGCAGCTGTGCGGCACCCCGCTGCCGGCCGGGGAGGCGGGCTCGCTCTGGCTCGTCACGGGCGCCGCGGCGACGTACGCCTCCGGTCCGAGTGAGGCGGACGCCGCTCAGCTGTGGGACCGGGCGCTCGCGCAGCTCCCGCTGTCCGTGGCCGTCTACGACCGCGGGGCCCGCTTCGTGGCCTGCAACCAGGTGATGAGCCGGGCCATGGGCATGACCAGCGACGAGATGAAGGGCCTGACCCTCACCGAGATCCAGGCGAGTCACGAGCAGATGGACCTTCTCCAGCGGGAGGTCATGCGCACCGGGGACGCGCTCCACAGCGAGCAGGAGCCGGGCCGGGCCCCGGGCGAGCTCGCGGACCATGCCTGGTCGGTCTATCTCACCCCGCTCAAGGATCCTGGCGGCTCTGTGCAGGGCCTGTCGGCGCTGGTGATCGACACCACCGAGCAGTACTGGGCCCGGCGCCGCCTGGAGGTGCTCAACGAGGCCAGTACGCGCATCGGCAGCACCCTCGACGTCACGCGGACCGCGGAAGAGCTCGCCGAGGTCGCCGTCTCGGGATTCGCCGACTACGTCGTCGTCGACCTGTTGGAGTCCGTCGCCCGCGGAGAGGAACCGGAACCGGTCCCGCCCACGGGACCGGTCGTGCTGTCCCGCTCCGCCTACGCCTCGGTCCTTCCGGGATGTCCCGAGGCCGCGGTACCGGTGGGTGAGACGGCCACCCGGCCCGCGCACTCGCCCGCGGCCAGGACACTGCGCACCGGCCGGGGCACCCGGCTGCGCATGGGCGACCCGGTGCTGCGCGAGTGGCTGGCCGAGTCCCCGCCGCGCGGCGAGGCGGTTCGGCAGTTCGGGATGCACTCGGTGCTGCTGGTGCCATTGCGCGCCCGTGGCATCACCCTGGGCCTGGTGTACCTGGTCCGCCACCGCACGCCGGAGGCCTTCACCGACGACGACCTGCTGCTGGCCGAGGAGATGGCCGCGCGGGCGGCGGTGAGCATCGACAACGCCCGCCGCTACACCCAGGAACGCCGGACCGCCCTCGCCCTCCAGCGCAGTCTGCTGCCCGAGCGGCTGCCCGCACCGGCGGCGGTCGACCTCGCCTACCGGTACCTGCCGGCCGGTTCCGCGAGCGGGGTCGGCGGCGACTGGTTCGACGTCATCCCCCTGTCCGGGGGACGGGTCGCCCTCGTGGTGGGTGACGTGGTGGGCCACGGCATCCACGCCTCGGCCACGATGGGCCGGCTGCGCACGGCCGTACGCACCCTCGCCGACGTCGACCTCGCCCCGGACGAACTGCTCACCCAGCTCGACGACCTCGTCGTCAGACTCGACCGGCAGGAGGGCCCCGAGGCACGGGGACTACCGAGCGGGGCTTCGGGAGAGGTGGGCGCCACCTGCCTCTACGCCGTCTACGACCCGGTCTCCTGCACCTGCCGCATGGCCCGCGCGGGACATCCGCCGCCGGCCCTGGTGGCCCCGGACGGAACCGTGCGGTACCTCGACCTGCCCGCCGGCCCGCCTCTGGGGGTCGGAGGCCTGCCGTTCGAGGCCGTAGAGGTCGAACTGGACGAGGGCAGCGTGCTCGCCCTCTACACGGACGGGCTGATCGAGGCCGCCGACCATGACATCGACCGGGGGCTCGACCTGCTGCGGGACGCTCTGGCCCACCCGCCCTCGCGCCTGGAGGACATCTGCGACCAGGTGGTCCGCAAGGTGATACCCGTCGCCCCCGCCGACGACATCGTGCTGCTCCTGGCCCGCACGTCCGCGCTCGACGCCGACCGGGTGCACACATGGCGGCTGCCCACGGACCCCGCACTCGTCGCCGGGGCCCGCCGCGAGGCCGGCGAGCAGCTGACCGTGTGGGGACTGGACGAGCTGGCCTTCGCCACCGAACTGATCGTCAGCGAACTGGTCACCAACGCCATCCGCTACGGCAGCGCGCCCATCGAACTGCGCCTCCTGCGCGGCGACACCCTCATCTGCGAGGTCTCCGACGGCAGCAGCACCGCCCCACACCTGCGGCGGGCCCGCACCTTCGACGAAGGAGGACGCGGACTGCTGCTCGTCGCCCAGCTCGCGGAGCGCTGGGGCAGCCGCCAGACCGCCACCGGGAAGACGATCTGGGCGGAGCTGCCGCTGCCGACCTGAGCACCCCCGCCCTCAGGGCTCCCTCAGGGCTCCACGTTGAGCCGTCCCGACCGGAAGGGCTCGATGTGGTGGGGCAGGTCGCCGTATCCCGCGGCCGCCAGGGCCACGGGGATCTCGGGGTGTGCCGCGACACGGTCCACGAGCCGGGGGTCGATCTCCAGGCGGACGGTGTCCCCGAGGTCACGGACCCGCAGATCCGTCACCGTCAGTCCGGCGTCGGCGAGCAGGGCGCGTACGGCGGTCTCCGCGCGGTCGACGCGGGCGAGGCGGTGCGGGGTGACCTCGATGCCGTAGCGGATGCGGCTGGCCAGGCAGGGGGTCGCGGGCTTGTCCCAAGTGGGCAGTTCCCAGGCCCTGCTGAGCCGCCGTACGGCCGCCTTGTCCAGGCCGGTGTCGAGAAGTGGGGTGTGGATGCCGCGTTCCCGGCCGGCCCGGATGCCTGGGCGGTGCGGGTCGCGGGCGTCATCGGCGTTGGTCCCGGTGGCCACCTGGTCGTGGCCGCGCTCACGGGCGAGGGCGGTGATGGTGTCCAGGACCTCCGACTTGCAGAAGTAGCAGCGGTCGCGGCCGTTGGCCCGGTAGCCGGGGCGGGCGAGTTCCTCGGTGCGCGGGGTCAGGTGGACCACTCCCAGGCTCTCGGCGAGCCTTTGCGCCCGGGGGAGTTCCTCGGCGGCCAGGCTTTCGGAGACGGCGGTGACCGCCAGGACCCGCTGCGGGCCGAGTGCGCGTATGGCGGCGGCGAGGACGAGGGCGGAGTCCGCGCCGCCGGAGTAGGCCACGGCGAGCGGTCCGATGGCTCGCATACGGTCCAGCAGGCGCCGTTCCGCTGTGTCGTCTGTGTCGTCTGTGTCGTCAGCCATGGGTTCCCCTCTCCTTCGGCGGGTGGTCCTGGGACTCCCCGCTCGGTCGCCCGCGCAGCGCGCGGGCGGCCACCTCGCGCAGGGGCAGGGCCAGTTGGGCAGCCGCTGCCACCAGGTCGTCATGCTCGGGCTTGGACCGGTGAGGGCCGTGTTTGATCCGCACGGGGTGTCCGTCGACCTCCACGGTCTCGAAGCGGCGGGGCAGTGTGGTGCGGGTCGCGGTGAGGCGGCGGATACCGAGGCTGCCGGTCTCGGCCAGGACCAGGTCCCGCAGCGCCCCCTCGTGCTGCGGGGTGGTGAGCACGTGCAGGACCTGGGCGGGGCGGCCCTTCTTCATCACGGCGGGGGTGGCCCAGGCGTCGAGCGCCCCCGACTCCAGGGCCCGGGCGATGGTGTGGCCGAGGATCTCGCCGGTGACGTCGTCAAGGTTGGTCTCCAGGACGACGACGTCCTCCTGACCGGTGCGGGCCGGTTCCCCGAGGGTGACGGCGACGACGTTGGCCCGGTCGGGCAGGCGTCGGGTGCCCGCGCCGTAGCCGGTCGGCCCGAGGGTCATGGGGGGCGGTGGGCCGTACCGGGCCCCGGCGGCGCGGAGCAGTGCGGCGCCGGTCGGGGTCACCGTCTCCCCCGGCAGGTCGGTGCCGGTGACCGCGGCTCCGGCGAGCAGCGCCAGGGTCGCCGGGGCCGGACAGGGCAGGACGCCGTGGGCCGCGTCGATACGCCCCCGGCCGAGGGGCAGCGGCGAGCTGACGACCTCGGTGACGCCGAGGGCGTGCAGGGCCGCGGCGGTGCCGACGATGTCGACGAGGGTGTCGTGGCCGCCCAGTTCGTGCAGGTGGACGGTGGCGGGGTCGGCGTCGTGCAGGCGGCCCTCCACCTCGGCGACCGCGGTCACGGCGGCGACCGCGAGGGCCGCGACGGGCTCGGGGGCGGCCCGGGAGGCGAGGTCGATGACCTCGGCGGCGTGGCGCTCCGTGTGGGGGTCCGTGACGTGCACGTGGACGCGGGTGGCGGACAGGCCGTGGTCGGTGACGCGTTCGGCGGTGAGCTCCCAACCGGTCAGCCCGGTGGCGGCGATCGCGGCCCGGATACGGTCCAGGGGTGCCCCGGCGTCGATGAGTGCGGCCAGCAGCATGTCGCCGGCCAGGCCGGTGAAGGGGTTGATCCAGCAGATCACGGGGGGCCTCCGCGGTCGTCGGTGCCGCGGCGGTCGTCGGTGCTGCTGCGGCCCTCGCCGCCGCCGTCGACGGTGCCGCGGCGCGACTGGGCGTTGCGCGACTCGGCGTTGCGCGACTGGGCGATCCGGTGCACCGCCATCGCCGCCGAGAAGCCCGAGTCGATGTTGACCACGGTCACCCCGGCGGCGCAGGAGGCGTGCATCGCGAGCAGTGCGGTGACGCCCTCCAGCGAGGCGCCGTAGCCCGTGGAGACGGGTACCGCGACGACCGGTGCGCGGACGAGGCCGCCGACCACGCTGGCCAGCGCGCCTTCCATGCCGGCCACGACGATCACCGCGTCCGCGGCGCGGAGCTGGTCCCGGACCTGGAGGATGCGGTCGAGTCCGGCCACACCGACGTCGTGGACGGCGCTGGTGTCGAGGCCGACCGCGGTGGCCACGGCCACGGCCTCGGCGGCGACCGGCCGGTCGGAGGTGCCTGCGGCGGCGACAAGGACGGAGAACTCCCCCGTGGCCGCGGGGCGCCACCGCAGCAGGCGGGCCTCCGCGTCGTACGAGCCGCCCTCCACGGACGCCAGGACGGCCTCGGCGATGTCCGGCCCGACGCGGGTGACGAGCACCGGACCGGTGTTGTGGGCCAGCAGCCCGGTGACGATCCCGATGATCTGCTGCGGGGTCTTGCCAGGGCCGTAGACGACCTCGGGCAGCCCTTGGCGGGCCTCGCGGTCGAGGTCGACGCGGGCGAATCCCAGGTTCAGCACCTCGCTCATGACCGGGCCTCGTCGATGTACGGGATGGTCTGCGGCCCTTCGGGCAGGACGCACACCCGGGCGCCGGGCCCCGCGGCGGCCAGGGCCTCGGCGACGGTGGCCGAGATGTCCCGTGTCTGCTCCAGATGGGCGGTGGCCAGGTCGGCGTCGCTGAGGAAACCGGTGTGCACAACGACCCGGCTGCCGGACTGGATGCGGGCCTGGATCTGCACCTGCCACTGGTCGGGCACGGTCTCGGTGCGGGCGCTGATGTCGTCGAACAGGGCGCGCGGCGAGGCGGCGGAGGCGAGGACCTCGCGGTAGGAGCCGTGGTCGGGGAAGCCGTCGCGGCACTCGGCGGCGCAGACGATCGTCCCGCCGGGGCGGACCACCTGGTAGGCGGCGGACATGCCCTTGACGGCCTGATAGAGGTTCTGGTCCAGCGGGAAGCCGGAGTTGGTGGTGACGACGACGTCGAACGGCGCCGGAACCGGGCGCATCGCCATGCGCTTGGCCGCCGCGGTGGCGGCCGCGTGCATCGGCAGCAGATCACCGCCGAACGCGGCCACGATGTCCTTGTCCCGGTTGAGCACCACGTCCAGCGCGAAGGTCACGCCGGTCGCCTCGGCGATGGCGCGTACGTCGTCGTGGACCGGGTTGCCGTGGATGACGCCCCAGGTGGCGCGCGGGTCGCCGATCCGGGCCGCGTCGTGCAGGACCAGGACGGTCTCCAGGGCGGCGAGCCCGGGGGCGACCAGTTTGGGCCCGCCCGAGAACCCGGCGAAGAAGTGCGGCTCGACGAAGCCGGTGGTGATCCGGACGTCCGCCTCGGCCCACTCGCGGTTCAGCCACACCGGCACGTCCTTGCCGTACCTGCCCATCCAGGTCAGCTGCCCGGCGTCCCGGGCGTCGTGGTTGACGATCCGTACGGTGTCCATGACCTCGTCGCCGAACATCGCGCGCAGCTCGGCCTCGCTGTTGCCGCGGTGGGTGCCGGTGGCGACGAGGATGACGACGTCCTCCAGGCGCACCACGCCGTCGAGTTCGTCGAGGACGGCCGGGATCATCAGGTGGCGCGGCTGGGGGCGGGTGCCGTCGCAGGCGGAGATCGCCACGGTCTGCCCAGGCCGGACCCGCTCGCGCAGGGGCGGTCCGGCGACCGGGTCGCGCAGGGCCGCGCGCAGCACCGCCGACTGGTCCGCGGCGGCCTCGTGGTGGACGGGTTCGACGACGGTCGCCGCGCTCGGGTCGACGTCGATGTCGAGTCCCGACTGCCCATAGGCCAGACGTACTTTCATCAGGCCTGTCCGAGGACGTGCCGCTGACGCCCGAGCCGGTCGATCTCCACCTCGACGACGTCTCCCTCCCGCAGATAGGGGAAGTCGTTCGCGCCGAAGGCGACACCGGCCGGGGTCCCGGTGTTGATGACGTCACCGGGCTCCAGCACCATGAACTGGCTCAGGTACCACACCACGTGCCGCACCCCGAAGATCATGTTCTTGGTGTGGCCGTCCTGCCGGAGCTCCCCGTTGACCCACAGCCGCATCGCCAGGCCCTGCGGGTCGCCGACCTCGTCCGGGGTGACCAGCCAGGGGCCGAGCGGGTTGAACGTCTCGCAGGACTTGCCCTTGTCCCACTGCCCGCCCCGCTCGTGCTGGAAGGCGCGCTCGGAGACGTCGTCGGCGATGGCGTAGCCGGCGATGACCTCGTCGGCGTCGCGCTCGGAGTCCAGGTAGCGGGCGGTGCGGCCGATGACGATCGCGAGTTCGATCTCGTAGTCCGTCTTGAGGCTGGTCCGGGGGATCAGCACGGTGTCGTCGGGGCCTACGACGGTGTCGGGGGCCTTCATGAAGACCACCGGTTCCGCGGGCGGCGGGGTGTCGGTCTCGGCGGCGTGGTCGACGTAGTTGAGGCCGACGCACACGACCTTGCCGGGGCGGGCGACAGGTGCGCCGATCCGCTGCCCGGCGATCTCGATCGGGGCCAGAAGGCCTTCGGCGAGGGCGGTCCGGGCGCGTTCGATGCCACCGCCCGCGAGGAAGGCGCCGTCGATGTCGTCGGTGACCGGAGTCAGGTCGTGGGCGCCGCCGTCGGCGTCCAGCAGGGCGGGGCGCTCCAGGCCGGGCGGGCCCACACGCAGCAATCTCATCGGGTTCTCCTGGGTGGGGATGAGGGGTCGGTTCAGGGAGGGGGAGATCTCACGCGTCGGCGGGGCGACGTCATACGGCGGTACGTCGGGGTCCTGGAGGCGGGCGCCGAGGTCATGCGTCGGTCCCGGAGGCTGACGCCGCAGCCTTGCGTCGGTCCCGGAGGCGCACGCCGCAGCCTTGCGTCGGTCCCGGAGGCGCACGCCGACGACAGGGCGAAGTCCCGGCCGCGGGGTTCGACCGCCGGCTCAGGCGTCGGCGGCGGCGGCCAGGTCGAGCGGGACATCGCCGGCCTCGTTGCCCCAGTGCGCCCGCAGCCACCGCTCCGTCGTGGTGACGTGCAGCAGCGCCGCGGCCTGCGCGAGGGCCGCGTCCCCGTCCGCCAAGGCCTGGTGGATGGCCTCGTGCTCGGCGACGGTGCGCGCGGAGGCGTTGTCGTCGACCAGGCCGCGCCAGATCCGGGCGCGCACGGTACGGCTGGAGATGCCCTCCAGCAGCGCGGACAGCGTGGCGTTGCCGGTGGCCGCGATCACCGTACGGTGGAAGGCCGCGTCGTGCTCGTTGAGCCGCTCCACGTCCTCGCGGGCGGCGCGCATCGCGTCCAGGTGCCGCTCGACCTCGCCGAGGGCGGCGGGCGTGATCCGGGTCGCGGCCAGCGCGGTGGCGACCGGCTCGAACAGCCGCCGCACCTCGGTCAGCTCCAGCAGGGTGTCGCCGTGCAGCAGCTCCACGGCGGATCCGACGCCGCTGAGCAGCAGTTCCGGTTCCAGGCTGGTGACATAGGTGCCGTCGCCGCGACGGATCTCCAGCACCCGGGAGACGACCAGGGCCTTGACCGCCTCGCGGGTCAGGTTGCGGGACAGCCCGAGCTCCGCGGCGAGCTGCGGCTCGGGCGACAGCTTGGCTCCCGGAGCCAGCTCACCGGACTGGATGAGCTCCCGGATGCGGTCGATGGCCTTGTCGGTGAGTGACATGGGTCGCCGTCCCCTCGTAGTGCGTGCGCAAGCGGCACCGTAGCAATACATCCCATGGATACGGAAGAGATGGGATGACCGACACCCTTTCCCAGATCTCAGGCCCGGACACATCTCCGCAGGTGAATCCGCAACAACCCAAATTGTTTGGACGCAGGTATAGACAGCGCGACCAAACGCCCCCTTACATCCATCCCATGTCCGAGACCTGTCGCCACAGGGGACATACCTACGACACATGACAAGAGGTGGTGTGCCATGACCTCTCACGGACAGTGCGGCCCCCGGGACGGGACGGCCGGGCCCCATGACTGAACTGATCAGCTCCGTCGAAGCGGTGGACGTCAGGTTCCCGACCTCGGTCCACCTCGACGGCTCCGACGCCATGAACCCCGAACCCGACTACTCCGCCGCCTATGTGACGATCCGTACGAGCGGCGGCGACGAGGGCCACGGGCTCGCCTTCACGGTGGGCCGCGGCAACGACGTGGAGGTGGCCGCCGTCCGCGCGCTGGCTCCGCTGGTGGTCGGTCTGCCGGTGGAAGAGGTCATCGGCGACCTCGGCGCCTTCTCCCGCCGGCTGACCGGCGACAGTCAACTGCGCTGGCTGGGACCGGAGAAGGGCGCCATCCACATGGCCGCCGCGGCGATCGTCAACGCCGTGTGGGACCTGTACGGCCGCCGCACCGGCAAGCCGGTCTGGCGTCTGCTGTCCGAGCTGTCCCCCGAACAGCTGGTCGACCTGGTCGACTTCCGCTACCTGGAGGACGCGCTGACCCGCGAGGAGGCGCTGGAGATCCTGCGCCGCGCCGAGCCGGGCCGCGCCGAACGCACCGCCCACCTGCTGGCGTCCGGCTACCCCGCCTACACCACCACGCCCGGCTGGCTCGGCTACGACGACGAGAAGCTGGTGCGGCTGTCCAAGGAGGCCGTCGCCGACGGCTTCTCCCAGATCAAGCTGAAGGTCGGCGCCGACCGCGAGGCCGACGTACGCCGGCTGCGGCTGGCCCGGGAAGCGGTCGGCCCGGACATCCGGATCGCCGTCGACGCGAACCAGGCCTGGGGCGTCCAGGAGGCGATCGACTGGATGCGCTCGCTCGCCCCCTACGACCCGTACTGGATCGAGGAACCCACCTCCCCCGACGACATCCTCGGCCACGCCGCCGTCCGCAGGGCGCTGGCACCGATCAAGGTCGCCACCGGTGAACACACCCACAACCAGGTGATGTTCAAGCAGCTCCTTCAAGCCGAGGCGCTCGACATCCTCCAGATGGACGCCAGCCGCACCGCCGGCGTCACCGAGAACGTGGCCATCCTGCTGCTGGCCGCCAAGTTCGGCGTCCCGGTCTGCCCGCACGCCGGCGGGGTCGGCCTGTGCGAGATGGTGCAGCACCTGGCGATGTTCGACTACGTGGCCGTCAGCGGCACCACCGAGGACCGCGTCATCGAGTACGTAGACCATCTGCACGAGCACTTCACCGACCCGGTCCGCATCCGGGACGGCCGCTACCTCGCCCCCACCGCGCCCGGCATCAGCGCGGAGATCCACGCCGACTCGGTCACCGCCCACCGCTACCCGGAAGGCCCCGTCTGGCAGGAGGCGACCGCCCCGTGAGCGGATCCGAACTGAGCGGGCTGAAGGCGATCGTCACCGGCGGTGCCTCCGGCATCGGCCTGGCCACCGCCCGGCTGCTCGCCGAACGGGGGGCCCGGGTCGCCTGCCTCGACCTCAAGCCCGACGACGTGCCCGCGCCGCTCACCGGCATCCGGGCCGACGTGAGCGACGACGACGAGGTGCGCTCGGCCGTCGAGGAGGCCGCGCGCGTGCTCGGCGGCATCGACATCCTGGTCAACAACGCCGGGATCGGCGCCCAGGGCACCATCGAGGACAACACCGACGACGAGTGGCACCGCGTGTTCGACGTCAACGTCCTCGGGATCGTCCGGGTGACCCGGGCCGCGCTGCCCCACCTGCGCCGCTCCGGTCACGCGGCCGTGGTCAACACCTGCTCGATCGCGGCGACCGCGGGTCTTCCCCAACGGGCCCTGTACTCCGCGACCAAGGGCGCCGTCCTCGCCCTCACCCGGGCGAGCGCCGCCGACCTCGTGCACGACCGCGTCCGCGTCAACTGCGTCAACCCCGGCACGGTCGACACCCCGTGGGTCGGCAGGCTGCTGGAGCGCGCCGCCGACCCGGAGGCCGAACGCGCCGCCCTCAACGCCCGCCAGCCGATGGGACGTCTGGTCACCGCCGAGGAAGTCGCCGCGGCCGTCGCCCATCTCGCAAGCCCGCTCGCCGCCTCCACCACCGGTACCGATCTCGCCGTCGACGGCGGGATGCAGGGACTGCGGATCCGCCCGCGGGGCTGACCGCGGCCGTACCCGCAAGCTCCGTTCTCTTCGGCTCGTTCCCACCGATTCCCGGCTTTCCCGGCTTTCCCGCACCAAGGAGAAGAGCAATGACGCTCGGACACACCCGGTACGCCTGTTTCGGCGCGCTCGCCGTCCTCACGGTCTCCGCCCTCACCGCCTGCCAGAGCTCCAGCACCTCGGCCGGCTCCAGTGACGGCAAGCCCGTCGTGGGCGTCGACTACCCGCGCTCCGACACCGACTTCTGGAACTCCTACATCAAGTACACGCCTCAGTACGCCAAGGAACTGGGCCTGGACCTGAAGACCACCAACTCGCAGAACGACGTGGCCAAGCTGACCGCGAACGCCCAGACGTTCATCAGCCAGGGCGTCAAGGGCGTGGCGATGGCCCCGCAGGACACCGCGGCCATCGCGCCCACCCTGTCGCAGATGGAGGCGAAGAAGATCCCGGTGGTCACCGTGGACACCCGTCCCGACACCGGCAAGGTCTACATGGTGGTGCGGGCCGACAACCGCGCGTACGGCGAGAAGGCGTGCCAGTTCCTCGGCACCAAGCTCGGCGGCAAGGGCAAGGTCGTCATGCTCCAGGGCGACCTCGCCTCAATCAACGGCCGTGACCGCACCGAGGCGTTCAACGACTGCATGAAGAAGAACTACCCCGGCATCAAGGTCTTCGGCGAGGCCACCAACTGGGACGGTGCTGTGGCCGCCCAGAAGCTCCAGACCGACCTGACCGCCCACCCGGACATCAAGGGCGTCTACATGCAGTCCAGCTTCGCGCTCTCCGGGACGCTCCAGGTGCTCAAGCAGAAGGGCCTGCTGGTCGGTCCGAAGGACAAGAAGCACGTCTTCATCGTGTCCAACGACGGCATCCCCGAGGAGCTCAAGGACATCGGCGGCGGCCAGATCGACGCCACCGTCTCCCAGCCGGCCGACCTCTACGCCAAGTACGCCCTCTACTACCTGAAGGCGGCCATCGACGGCAAGACGTTCAAGCCCGGCAAGACCGACCACGACAGCACCATCATCCAGGTCCGCGACGGAGTCCTGGAGGACCAGCTCTCGGCCCCGCTCGTCACCGCGGACGGCGGCACCTACGGCGGTGTCAGCAGCCTCAAGAGCGACGACAAGTCCCTCTGGGGCAACAACCTCGGCTGACCGGAAGGCGATTCGCAGACATGGTTACTGCTCCGCCCGTCGCCGAGGCGGCGGGGATCACGAAGCGGTTCGGATCCACCGTCGCGCTCAGCGACGCACGGATCACGATCGCACCCGGGCAGACGCACGCGCTGGTGGGACGCAACGGCGCGGGCAAGTCGACCCTGGTCTCGGTCCTCACCGGCCTCCAGGCACCCGACACGGGCACGGTGACCTTCGGTGGCGAGCCGGCGCCCCGGCTCGCCGACCGGGACGCCTGGCGGCGGCGGGTGGCCTGCGTCTACCAGAAGTCCACGATCATCCCCGAACTGACGGTGGCGGAGAACCTCTTCCTGAACCGTCACGACCGCGGCCGGGGCGGCCTGATCAGCTGGCGCACGCTCCGCCGCAAGGCCGAGGACCTGCTGCGGACCTGGTCGGTCGACGTGGACGTACGCACTGCGGCCGGTGAACTCGACGTCGAGCAGCGGCAGTTCGTGGAGATCGCCCGGGCGCTCTCCTTCGGGGCCCGCTTCATCGTCCTGGACGAGCCCACCGCGCAGCTGGACGCGGCGGCCATCAACCGCCTGTTCGGCCGGATCAAGGACCTCCAGGAGCAGGGTGTCACCTTCCTGTTCATCAGCCATCACCTCCAGGAGATCTACGAGATCTGCGACACGGTGACGGTGTTCCGCGACGCCCGGCACATCCTGACCGCCTCCGTCACGGACCTGCCCCGCTCCGAGCTCGTCGCCGCCATGACGGGCGACGCCGCGGCGGAGAGCGTCGGCAGGCGCCGCGGCCCCGTGGGCACCGGGGTCCCGGAGGTCCTGTCGGTCGTCGGGGCCTCGCTGGACGGCGCCTACGACGACGTGTCGTTCGCGATCCGCGGCGGCGAGATCGTCGGGCTGGCCGGCGCGGCGAGCAGTGGCCGCACCGAGCTCGCGGAGACCGTGGTGGGCCTGCGCGCCGCGGATGCCGGCACCGTGGAGATCGCGGGAGTCCGGCCCCGGCCGGGCAGCGTCCCCGCGGCTCTCGGGGCCGGTGTCGGATTCGTCCCGCAGGACCGTCATCACCAGGGGTACGTCCCCGGGATGTCCATCGCGGACAACGGCACCCTGACCATCCCGGAACGGCTCGGCCCGCCCGGGTTCATCGACCGACGCCGACGCGACGATCTCGCCAGGGACATGATCGACAACCTGGAGATCAAGACGCCGGGCCCCGAGCTGGAGGTCGCCGGGCTCTCCGGAGGCAACCAGCAGAAGGTCGTCATGGCCCGCGCCCTGGCCAACGACCCCAAGGTGCTGGTGCTGATCAACCCGACCGCCGGTGTCGACGTGCGGTCCAAGGAGTTCCTCCTCGGCAAGGTCGAGGAGACCGCCGAGTCCGGCACGGGCGTGCTCATCGCCTCCGACGAACTCGACGACCTGCGCATGTGCGACCGGGTCCTGGTGATGTTCCAGGGCCGCGTGGTCGCCGAGAAGCTCAGCGGCTGGCACGACCACGAGCTGGTGGCCGCGATGGAAGGAGTGGACCTCGATGTCTGAGACAGCGGCCGCGACCACCGCGAAGACCCCGCCGGACGAACAGCCGGCCGCCCGGAAGGCGGGCGGCCGCAGGATCGCCTTCGCCCGGCTGCGGGACCTCGCACTGATCCCCGCGATCATCGCCATCGCGATCGTCGGCCAGATCGTCAACCCGGTCTTCCTCCAGGCCGACAACCTCATCAACGTCCTCCAGACCATGTCCGAGATCGCGGTCCTGGTCCTGGCACAGACGCTGGTGCTGATCGTCAAGAAGATGGACCTCTCCCTGGAGTCCACGGTCGGCCTCGCCCCTGGTGTCGCCGCCTGGCTCACCGTCCCGGCGGGCGCCACGCACGGCCTCGGGCTGCTCCCGGGCGCGTGGTCGGTACCGGTCACGCTCGCCGTCGGCCTGCTGATCGGCGCGGTCAACGCCCTGTTCATCATCCGGTTCGGCCTCAACGGCTTCATCGTGACGCTCGGCATGCTGATCGTGCTGCGCGGCATCCTCACCGGCATCTCCGGCGGCCAGACCTTCTTCCAGCTGCCGTCCTCGATGCTGTACCTCGGCACCGCGGAGTGGCTGGGCATGCCCGCCTCGGTCTGGGTCTGTCTCCTCCTGTTCGCGGTCGGGATCGTGGTACTCGGCTTCACCAGCTTCGGCCGCTCCCTCTACGCCATCGGCGGCAACGTCGACGCGGCGAAGGCGGCCGGTATCCGCACCGACCGGGTGCTGTGGATCGTCATCGTCACCGCGAGCCTGCTGGCGGCGCTCAGCGGTCTGATGCTCTCGGGACGTCTGGCCTCGGTGGCCTCCGCGCAGGGCAACGGCTACATCTTCACGGTGTTCGCGGCGGCCGTCATCGGCGGCATCAGCCTCAACGGCGGCAAGGGCACGATGTTCGGCGCCTTCACCGGCATCCTGCTGCTCTTCCTGATCCAGAACGTCCTCACGCTGGGCGGCGTCCCCGCGCAGTGGATCGGCGCGCTCAACGGCGCCATCATCCTGATCGCCCTGGCGCTGTCACGGGTCACGGGAGGCAAGGTCCAGGATTAGCGGACGGAGGCGACCCGGTCCCTTGGGTCGCCTCCGCATACCTTTCTCATGCCGCGCGCCGGTGCGTACCGCCGTACCGGGCGCCCTCACGAACCACAGCACATGAAGGAACTCAGGTGTCGGACCTCCCCCTGGACCGCAGTCACCCCGTCGCGGGCACGGCCGCGGCCGCCGTACCGCCGCACGTCACGCTCCCCGACCGCGGGATCCACGACACCTCCCCCGCCGCCTCCTGGACCGACGGCTTCCTCACCGGCAACGGCGAGCACGGCGCCGTCCTGCACGGCTCGCCGGCCCTGGAGAAGGTGGTCCTCAACCACCACCGGCTGGTCCTGCCGAACGGCACCCGCACCGTACGGCCGCCCGTGCTCTCCGGCCGCCTCGACTCCGTGCGCGACAAGGCGCTCGCCGGGGACTACGCGGGCGCGAGCCGCGACTTCGCCGCCGGATGGTCACTGCGCTGGACGCAGACCTACCACCCCGCGTACGAACTGCGGCTCAGCTCCCCTGCCCTGACCACGGTCACCGACTACGGCCGGGTCACGGACTTCCGCACGGGCGAGGTCGGTTCCAGCTGGACCGACCAGTACGGCACCTGGAGGCGCCGCGCGTTCGTCTCCCGCGCCGACAACGTGATCGTCCACGAGCTCATCCCCGCACCCGGCCGCACGATCGACATCACGCTCAGCGTCGACACCGCGCTCGAAGAGGTGCCCGCCGACGTCGCCTTCACCACCCGCGCCACCCTTGGCAACGGCGACGGCTATCTGAACCTGCGCGCCACCTACCCCTCCGGTCAGGGCGCCTTCGGCTACGAGGGCGTCACCCGGGTCGTGGCGACGGGTCCGGACTCCTCGGTCGCCGTCAGCGGCTCCACGATCGTCGTGACCGGGGCGACCCGGGTGATCCTGCTGACCAGGCTGGACCGCTACGAGTCGGCCACGGCGTGGAACTCCGAGCCGCTGCACGCCCAACTGGCCACGATCGGCACGGACTACGCCACCCTGCTCTCCGCGCACACCGCGATCCACACGGAGTTGTACGACCGCTCCCGCCTCGACCTCCGCGTCTCCGACGCCGACCGCAAGCTCTCCGTCAGCGAGCTCATCGCCCGCCAGAACGCGCACCGAAACACCATCGACCTCGCCCTCCTGGAGCGCCTCTACGACTCCGGCCGCTACCTCTTCATCAGCTCCAGCGGAGTCCTGCCGCCCCGGCTCACCGGCATCTGGACGGGTTCCTGGAACGGCGCCTGGGCCGACGACTTCACCACCGACGCCAACATCAACCTCCAGGTCGCGGGCGCCAACATCCTCGACACCACCGAGGTGATGCAAGGCTACTTCGACCTGATCCTCGGGCAGCTCTCCGACTGGCGCACCAACGCCACCCACCCACCTCTACGGCGCCCGCGGCTTCCTCGCCCCCTCCCGCACCGACGGCGAGTACGGCCACATGCTCCACTTCGACGACGAGGACTTCCCGGGCCATTGCTGGACCGGCGGCGCCGACTGGCTGCTGTACCCGATGCTGGAGTACTACGAGGTCACGGGTGACAGCGACTTCCACCGCACCGAGCTGGCCCCGGCCCTGATGGAACTGGCCCTGTTCTACGAGGACTTCCTGACCCGGACCGACGCGCACGGCAAGGCCGTCTTCGTACCGTCCTTCTCCATGGAGAACGCGCCCGGCAACACCGGCGTGTGCCTGTCGGTCAACGCCACCGGCGACATCATGGCCGGCCGGCACGCCCTCCAGGCCGCCGTCGACGCGGCCGACGCCCTGGGCGTCGAGCAGGGCAGCGGCCAGGGCGTGGCCCGCTGGACGGCACTGCTCGCCAGACTGCCCGACTACCGCGTCAACAGCGACCACGCGCTCGCCGAATGGTCCTGGCCCACCCTGACCGACCAGTACGACCACCGGCACATCCAACACCTGTACGGCGCCTGGCCGTTGCACGAGATCAACCCCGAGGAGAAGCCCGCACTGGTCCGCCCCGCGCTCAAGGCCCTGGAGAAGCGCGGCGACCAGAACATCTCGGCGCACGGCAGCCTCCACCGCGCGCTGGCCGGTGCCCGCCTGAAGGACGGGGCCAAGGTCTACGACAACCTGAAGAAGATCATCGGCAACAACATGGTCTTCAGGTCGCTGATGACCTCCCACAATCCCGACCTCGACATCTACAACGCCGACGCCGCGCACGCCCTGCCGGGTGTGCTCGCGGAGGCCCTGATCTACTCCCGTCCCGGGGTGCTGGAGATCCTGCCGGCCCTGCCCGACCAGCTCGCCAAGGGATCCATCACCGGCGTACGCGCCCGGGGCCGGATCCGGATCCACACCTTCGCCTGGGACCTGACCGACCGCACCGCCACCCTCTCCGTGACCTCGGCGGTCGACCAGACCGTCACCCTCATCAGCCGCCGCGGCATGACCTCGGTGACCACCCCGGCCACCGTCGCCGCCTCGCCCCTCGGCACCCACGCCCGCGAGGTGTCCCTGGTCGCGGGGCAGCGCACGGACATCACCGTCTCGCTGCTCAGCGGCTGGTTCCAGCTGGTCAACCGGGGAAGCGGCAAGGTCCTCGACGCGTCGGCCGGAGACACCGCCGACGGCGCGAAGGTCATCCAGTCCACGCCGTCCGGTGCCCCCGAGCAGCAGTGGCAGTTCCTGCCCAACGCCGACGGCTCCTTCCGCCTGCGGGCGCGGCACAGCGACCGGGTACTCGACAGCCCCGGGAGCGGCGCCCAACAGCTCATCCAGGGGCCGGACGCCGGCAACGACACCCAGTGGTGGCGGCTCGTCGACGCGGGCGGCGGCTTCCACCGCCTCGTCAACGTCCGCAACGGCACATGGTGCGTTGACGCCGACGGGACGAACCAGGAGTGGCGGATCGTCGGCGTCTGATCAGCGGAGCCCTCCGCGCCGGTTCCTCGCGAACGGGCCACTAGCCGCCCTGATGGGCCTGACGGAACGTACCCGGGGTCATCTCGGTGTGGCGGTTGAAGAACTTGCCGAAGTTCGTGGGTTCGACGAATCCCAGACGCCGGGCGATGGTCGCCACTGGCTCGTCGGTATGGGCGAGCAGCCGCTGCGCCTCCAGGGCCACCCGGGCGTCGATGACGTGCTTCACGGGCTGCCCGGTGGCGGCGACGCAGGCACGCGTGAGGGTCTTGACGGTGTACCCGAGCCGGGAGGCGTAGTCGGCGGCGCGGCGGGTGGTGGCGTACGAGCGCTCCAGTTCGGCACGGAAGCGGGCGTACACCTCGCCGCCCGCGTGCGGGTCTCCCCCGCTGCCGGGGTGCGGCAGCCGGTCGATCTGCAACAGGACGGTGGCCAGCAGGAGTTGGAGGATCTCCGCCGACACGCTCTCCTCCTGCCGGTCGTACTCGGCCCGCATCTGACCGAGCAGGGTCGACAGCACGGCGTACTCGGGACGTGCCCCCAACTGCCAACAGGCGGTCCCGTACCACTCCTTCACCAGGCGGTCGGCGCTGCTGGTGTGCGGCGGGAAGGCCGGTGTGAACAGGAGATGGGTGCCGTTGGCCGTGCCGGGGCGCACGAAGCGCTGCACCTGGCCGGGGCGGATCCACAGCAGGGTGCCGGGGCGACAGGGGTAGGTCACGAAGTCGACCGCGTGCTCCGCGCTGCCCTCAGTGATCAGCGTGAGGGTGTGGAAGTCGACCCGGTGCACCTGGTCGGGCCGGCTGCCCCGGCGCCGGCGCCGCTCGTGCAGGGTCGAGAGGTCGATGATCTCCAGACCCGGTACGCGTTCCCGCGGCGGGTTGAAGTCGAGCCGCGGGATCGCACCCCGCTGTGAGGGGTCGGCGAACTCGGAACCGGCCGCACGCATCGAACTCTCCAGATGTCCTCGATTTACCATGCCGCGTCTTCAGCGTATCTCGCCTGCCTGCGGTGTTGCGACAAGAGTGGAGGACATCAAGACGGCATGAGGCCGCCTTCACCGCAAGGAGCAGGGAGTAGCACCATGCACGGCACGGTCACGGTTCTCGACAGGGGCTCGGTCCGGATCCACAGCTACATGTCGCCGGCCGACACCTTCCACACCACCACCCAGCTGATCGAGACCCCGGCCCGGATCATCGCCATCGACGCCCAACTGCTCCCCGCCTACGCCGAGGAGGCCGTCGCCTACGCCAAGGGCCTCGGCAAGCCGATCGACCGGCTCATCGTCACCCACGCCCACCCGGACCACTACAACGGCGCCGCCCGCTTCGGCGCCCCCGTCCACGCGCTGGCCCAGGTGACCGAGCAGATCATCGCCCGCGGCGACAGCCGGCTGCCGAGCGGACAGGTCATCCCCGTCACCGAGTTCACCCCGGACGTGACCCTCGTCCCGGGCACCGAGGTCGTCGACGGAGTGCCCTTCGTCTTCGAGGCCGTCTCCGGCGGCGAGGCCGCTGACGAACTCCTGGTCAAGCTGCCCGAGCAGGGCTTCCTGATCGCCCAGGACCTCGTCTACCACGACGTCCACCTCTACCTGGGCAACAACGACATCACCGGCTGGCAGCAGCTCGTGGAGGCGCTGGCCTCCGAGTCCGGCTACGACACGATCCTCCCCGGCCATGGCGCCCCCACCGGTCCCGAGGTCTACGCGGACGTCCGCCGCTACCTCGACGACGCCCGCGAGCTGCTGGGCGAGGACGGCGACGCGTACAAGAAGGCGATCGTGGACCGATACCCCTCCCACGTGGGCCCTTTCATCATCGACATCGCCAACCGGTCGCTGTTCCCCGCCGCCGACTGACGCCTCGCCCGGATCCCTCCCCGGACACCACTGCCGGCCCGCCTCTCCCCCACGGGCCGGCAGTGGCCCTGACGCACACCAGGAGAACCCCCATGCACGCCCGCACCACCGTGACCACACTCGCAGCGGCCGCAGCCCTGCTGACCTCCGCGGCGACCGCCACCGCCGCCACCGAGCCGCTCTCCCATCCCCGCATCACGGCCCACTTCAGCCTGGCGGCCGAGCAGCAGCCCGAGAACATCACCGTCGACCGCGCCGGATCGGCGTACCTGACCTTCTCCTTCGCCCGGCAGATCGTCCGCGTGGCCCCCGGCGGGCACCCGCACGTGCTGGCCACACTGCCCGCGCCCGCGAAGGCGAGCACCCCCAACCTGGGCAAGGCGTTCGTCGGCGGCATCGCGCGCGCCGACGACGGCACGCTCTACGTCACCTACGCCACCGGCACCGCCGACCTCACCGGAGTCTGGGCCGTGCGCCCCGGTGGCCGCCCGCACCGCATCGCCGCCCTGCCCGCCGACGGGCTGCCCAACGGCCTCGCCCTCGACCAGCACACGCACCGGCTCTACGTAACCGACTCCGTCCACGGCGTCATCTACCGCCTCCCCACTCACGGCGGCAAGGCGACCGTCTGGGCCCGCGGCGAGGCACTCGAACCCAGCACCTTCGCCGGCGCCAACGGTCTGAAGCTGCACGACGGAGCGGTCTGGGCCACCAACCTCGACAAGGGCACGGTCCTGCGCATCCCGGTCACCGCGCGAGGCGCGGCAGGCCGGATCGAGGTCCGCGCCACCGGCATGCCGTCCATCGACGACTTCGCCTTCACCGGGCACGGCGACACCCTCCTCGCCGCCCGCGACGACAACCAGGTCGACCTCGTCCGCCCCGACGGCACCCACACCGCGGCCCTCACGGCGGCCGACGGCCTCCAGACCCCGACCTCCGTCGCGGTCCACGACGGCACGGTGTACGTCCCGAGCGCCGCGTACCTCACGAACCAGGACCCCAACCTGCTCGTCGCCCACCTCACCCGCTGACACAGCCCTGGAACGGACATGGCCGACACCAGCACCGCTCAGTCGTCCGCCCTGCCCATGGCGATGTCGGTGCTCGGCCTCGCCCTCGCCGCGGCCGGCTGCTTTCTCGCGCTGTGCCGTCCGTGGCAGAGCGTTTCCGATCCGCTGGCCCTGTGAGCTCAGCGCTCAGGCGGTCTTCAGGGGATGAGGACACGCGCGCGGCAGGCCGACGGGGTGCCCCAGGCGGTGCGCAGGGCGTGGGCCTTGCGGATCCACAGGGACAGGTCCAGTTCGTCGGTGTAGCCGACGGCCCCGTAGCACTGGAGTGCCGTGCGGGCGGCCAGACGGACCGCGTCACCGGCGGTGGACTTCGCCGCGGCGATGTCCCGGCCGCTGTCCGCGGCCGCGGAGGCGAGCGAGAGGGCGGCCGCGTGGACCAGAGGTTCGGTGAACTCGAGGCTGATCAGGACGTCCGCCAGCCGGTGCTTGATCGCCTGGAACGATCCGACCGGCCGCCCGAACTGGTGGCGTGCGCGTACATGGGCGACGGTCCGGTCCAGCAGCGCCCGGCCGACTCCCAGGGCCTGTGCCGCTGTCGCGAGTGCGGCCACGTCCGCGGCGGGTGCGACCGCCCGTCGCACCTGCGGTCCCTCCGCCAGGACGGTGCCGCCCGTCGGCCGGAACAGACGGCGGGCCGGGTCGACTGACGGCTGGACGGGACCGGTGGACTCGGCCGCGCGCAGGGTGTCTCCGGTGACGACCAGGACGAGGTCGGCCACGTCCGCGTCCAGGGCGTAGGGGCTGTCGTCCCCCGGCGGGCACAGGGTGGCGACGGTCTTGCCGGAGGCCATGCCGCGGAGCCAAGTCGTGTGCCGGTCACCGAGCCGGCCGAGGAGGACGGCCGCAGCCACCGTCTCGACCAGCGGGCCGGGGACGGCATGGCGGCCCAACTCCGTGAACACCACGGCGAGTTCGACCGGACGGAAGCCGAGGCCGTCCTGTTCCTCGGGTACCGCGAGGCCGAACACCCCGGCCTCCGCGAGGCGGCCCCACAGGGCGCGTCCGGGCTCGTGATCACCGGTGCTCCAGGCCCTGACGACGGCCGGGGTGTCGGCGGCCTTCAGCAGGGCGTCGAGTGAGCGCGCGAACTCCCTGTGCTCGTCGTCGAGGAGGAAGCGCATCACCGGCGTCCCTTCGGCAGGCCGAGCAGTCGCTCGGCGATGATGTCGCGCTGGATCTCGTTGGTGCCCGCGTAGATCGGTCCGGCCAGGGAGAAGGTGTGCCCTTCGGCCCAACTGCCGTGTTCGGGCGCCTCGTCGGCGTGGTCGGCGAGTTCGCCGTAGGGGCCGAGGAGGTCCAGCGCGGTCTCGTGCAGGGCGATGTCCAGCTCGGACCAGTACGCCTTGTTCATGCTGGACTCGGCGCCGATCGAGCCGCCGGCGGCGAGGCGTGCGGCACCGGCGTAGGTGAACAACTGGTAGGCGCGGGCGCGGATCACGGCGTCGGCGACCCGGTCGCGCAGCGCGGTGTCGGCGGGGTCGGCGCGGTCCCGCCACAGCCGGGTCAGCCGCTCGGCGGCCGCGGTGAAGCGGCCGGGGCTGCGCAGGGTGAGGCCGCGTTCGTTGCCCGCGGTGCTCATCGCGACCCGCCAGCCCTGGCCAGGGGCGCCGATGACGTCCTCGTCGGGTACGAAGACGTCGTCGAGGAAGAGTTCCGCGAAGGCGGGCTTCCCGTCGAGCCGTCCGATGGGCCGTACGGTCACGCCGTCGGCGTGGAGCGGGAACATCAGGTAGGTCAGGCCGCGGTGGGGCTTGCCCTGGTCCAGGCCGTCCCGGTCGCTGCGGAAGAGGCCGAAGGCGCGGTCGGCGAAGGCGGCGCGGGAGGACCACGTCTTCTGGCCGTTCAGCAGCCAGCCCCCGTCGGCACGGCGGGCGGTGGAGCGGAGCGAGGCGAGGTCGGAGCCGGCCTCGGGTTCCGACCAGGCCTGGGCCCAGATCACCTCGCCGGTGGCCATGGGGGGCAGGACGCGGGCGCGCTGGCCGGGGGTGCCGTGCGCGAAGAGGGTGGGGGCGAGCAGGTTGATGCCGTTCTGCCCGACCCGGCCGGGAGCGCCGGCCGCGTAGTACTCCTCCTCGAAGATCAGCCACTCCAGTACGGAGGCTCCCCGGCCCCCGTACTCCTCGGGCCAGGACACCACCGACCAACGGTCGGCGGACAAGGTGCGCTCCCAGGTCCGGTGGGCGGTGAAGCCCTCCTCGGTCTCCAGCGAGGGCAGGGGGGTGTCGGGTACATGGGCGGCGAGCCAGGCGCGGGCCTCGGCCCGGAAGGCGTCCTCGGCCGCCGAGAAGTCGAGGTCCATCAGGCTTCGGCTCCTTCCCTAACAAGTGTTTGGTAGGTTAACGTACGAGGCGTCGGCCGTCGAGAGTCGAGCGCGCCGCCGGCCTGTCCAAGGAGGCCCGTTCGTGACCACCTCCCCGCCGCCCTATGTGCCCGGTCACCACTTGCTCGGCGGCCGGGGCGCCGTCGTGACCGCGGCCGCCGGTGCCGGCATCGGTGGTGCGACCGCGCGCAGGCTGCTGGAGGAGGGCGCGAGCGTCGTCGTATCGGATGCGCATGCGCGTCGGCTCAAGGAGTGCGCGGCCGAACTCGCCGACGCCTTCGGGGCGGAGCGGGTCGCCGCGCTGCCCTGTGACGTCACCGACGAGGACCAGGTGGGCGCCCTGTTCGACCTCGCCGAGGAGCGTCACGGGCGGCTGGACATCGTCGTCAACAACGCCGGGCTCGGCGGCACCGCCGATCTCATCGACATGACCGACGACCAGTGGTCGAAGGTCCTCGATGTGACCCTCAACGGCACCTTCCGCTGCACCCGGGCCGCACTGCGCCGGATGAAGGCGGCGGGCCGGGGCGGAGTCGTCGTGAACAACGCCTCCGTGGTCGGCTGGCGGGCGCAGAGAGGGCAGGCGCACTACGCCGCCGCGAAGGCGGGCGTGATGGCGCTGACCCGGTGCGCCGCCCTGGAAGCCGCCGAGTTCGGTGTCCGGGTCAACGCGGTGGCGCCGAGTCTGGCCATGCACCCCCATCTGGTGAAGGTGACGACTCCGGAGCTGCTGGAGGAGCTGACCGCGCGGGAGGCGTTCGGGCGGTACGCCGAGCCGTGGGAGGTGGCCAACGTGATCGTCTTCCTGGCGTCCGGCTACTCCTCGTACATGACGGGCGAGGTCGTCGCGGTCAGCAGTCAGCACGCGTGAGGCGACAATGACCCGGTGCCGAACAGTGACAGTGACCGTAAGAAGACGGCGATGAGCGGCGGGCCCGAGCGCCGTGAGGAACTCCTCGCCACCGCCGCCGAGGTGTTCGCCGCGCAGGGCTACCGCGCCACCACCGTCCGCAGGATCGCGGACGCGGCGGGGATCCTCGCGGGCAGCCTGTACTACCACTTCGACTCCAAGGAGTCGATGCTCGACGAGATCCTCTCCACCTTCCTGACCGACCTCTGGGCGCGCTACGACGCCGTGCTCGCCGGCGGTCTCGGGCCCAGGGAGACCATCGAGGCGCTCGTCACCGAGTCCTTCCGGGAGATCGACCGGCATCACGCGGCGGTCGCGATCTACCAGAAGGAGGCCAAGACCCTGCAGACCCAGCCGCGCTTCGCCTATCTCGCCGACTCCCAGGTGAAGTTCGAGAAGGCGTGGCTGAGCACCCTGGAGCGCGGGGTGGCCGAACGGGCCTTCCGTGCCGATCTCGACATCCGGCTCACGTACCGCTTTCTGCGCGACACCGTGTGGGTCGCGGCCTCGTGGTACCGGCCGGGCGGACAGCACAGCCCCGAGGAGATCGCCCGCCAGTACCTGACCATGGTGCTGGAGGGCATCAACCTGCGGGAATGATCCCCTGAAGCCCTCAAGGAGCGGCCATGGCCGAGGCATACATCGTCGAAGCGGTCCGTACCCCCGTCGGCAAGCGGAACGGCGGACTGGCCGCCGTCCACCCCGCCGACCTGGGCGCACATGTGCTCAAGGCGCTGATGGAGCGTTCGGGCGCCGACCCGGCGGCCGTCGAGGACGTCGTCTTCGGCTGCCTGGACGCCGTCGGACCGCAGGCCGGTGACATCGCCCGCACCAGCTGGCTGGCGGCCGGGCTGCCGGAGGAGGTGCCGGGCACCACCGTGGACCGGCAGTGCGGCTCCTCGCAGCAGGCCGTGCACTTCGCCGCGCAGGGTGTGCTCTCCGGCACCCAGGACCTGGTGGTCGCGGGCGGTGTGCAGAACATGTCGATGATCCCGATCGCCTTCGCCACCCGGCAGGCCGCCGAGCCCCTGGGGCTCACCCAGGGCCCGTTCGCGGGCTCGGAGGGGTGGCGGGCCCGCTACGGCGACCGGCCCGTCAACCAGTTCGTGGGCGCCGAGATGATCGCGAGCAAGTGGGGCATCTCCCGCCAGGACATGGAGGAGTTCGCGCTGCGTTCCCACCGGCGGGCGATCCGCGCCATCGACGAGGGCCGGTTCGACCGTGAACTCGCCCCCTACGGCGAGGTGTCCACCGACGAGGGGCCGCGCCGCGACACGAGCCTGGAGAAGATGGCGGGGCTGAAGCCGGTCATCGAGGGCGGCACCCTGACGGCGGCCGTCTCCTCCCAGGTGTCCGACGGCGCCTCCGCGCTGCTGCTGGCGAGCGAACGAGCCGTCCGGGAGCACGGGTTGACCCCACGGGCCCGGGTCCACCACCTGTCGGTGCGCGGCGAGGACCCGATCCGGATGCTCACCGCGCCGATCCCGGCGACCTCGTACGCCCTCAAGCGGGCCGGGATGACCATCGACGACATCGACCTCGTCGAGATCAACGAGGCGTTCGCGTCCGTGGTGCTGGCCTGGCTGAAGGAGACCGGCGCCGATCCGGAGAAGGTCAACGTGAACGGGGGCGCGATCGCCCTGGGCCATCCGCTGGGGGCCACCGGCGCCAAGCTCATGGTCACGCTGCTGCACGAACTGGAGCGCACCGGCGGACGGTTCGGCCTCCAGACGATGTGCGAGGGCGGCGGCCAGGCCAACGTCACCATCATCGAACGGCTCTGACGGTACGTCGGGCCGAGCCGCCGCACGCACCGGGGGATCAGGTCAGTCGCTTCAGGGTCGCCAGGGCCTCCGCGATGACGCCGTCCACCAGTTCGGCACAGGAGGGCAGGTCGTCGATCAGGCCGGCGACCTGCCCGGAGGCCATCACACCGAGGTCGGTGCGGCCGTCCACCATCGCCGCCTTGAGCAGCATGGGTGTGTTGGCGGCCAGCAGGACCTGGCTCCAGGTCAGGTCCTTGCCATGCTTCATCGCCAGGCCGTCGCGGATCATGGCGGTCCAGCTCAGGCCGGACTCCCGCCGGAAGGCGGACGCGTGACGCAGCGCGCGGGCCAGCGCACGGGCGCGCCCTGCACGCTCCAGTGTGTCGACGAATTCGCTGCGCAGCATCCGGTGGGGCAGACCGTCGACCTTGGTGGTGACGGTGATGTCCTGCACGCCCGCGGCCAGATAGCGGGCCTTGACCTGGTCGGGGACCGTGCTGTCGGAGGTCAGCAGGAAGCGGGTGCCCATGGCGATGCCGACCGCGCCGTAGGCGAGTGCGGCGACCAGTCCGCGTCCGTCGCGGAAGCCGCCGGCCGCGATGACCGGGATGTCCACGGAGTCGACCACCTGGGGCAGCAGCACCGTGGTGGCGACGCCGCCCGTGTGGCCGCCCCCTTCGCCGCCCTGCACGAGCACCGCGTCGGCGCCCCAGCCCGCGACCTTCTCGGCGTGGCGGCGGGCGCCGACCGAGGGGATGACGACCACCCCCGCGTCCTTGAGGCGCGCGATGAGGTCCCGGTCCGGCGCGAGCGCGAAGGACGCCACCCGCACGCCCTCGTCGATCAGGACGGACACCCGGTCGGCCGCGTCCGAGGCGTCCGCCCGCAGGTTGACCCCGAACGGGGCGTCCGTACGGGACTTCACCTCGCGTACGGCGGCCCGCAGGTGGGGCACGGTCATGGTGGCGGAGGCGAGGATCCCCAGCGCGCCGGCGTTCGCCGCGGCGCTGACCAGCCGTGGTCCGGCCACCCATCCCATCCCGGTCTGGACGATCGGGTGCCGTACGCCGACGAGCGCGGTGAGCGCGGTGGGGATCGTGCCGTCCCTCATGCGGGGACCTCGCGGGCCCGGACGTTACCGGGGTCCAGGACCTCGCGGATCAGCCGCAGTTCGTCGGCGTCGGGTTCGCGGGTGTACGGCACCTCGGCGGGGACGGTGAGTGCGAACCCGGTGGCCTCCTGGACCTGTTCGACGGTGACGCCGGGGTGCAGGGAGCGCAGGCGCATGGTGCGGTCCGGGGTGTCGAAGTCGAACACGCCCAGGTCGCTGATGACTTCGGGGATGCGGTGGTAGCGGGTGGCGGAGGGGCCCGCCTCGGCGGCGCGGGCGTAGCCGACTCCGCTGACCATGTCGACGTGCTCGACGAAGACACGGGGCGAATGCCTGGGGACCCAGTAACTGGTCGGGTTGTTGAGGGTGTTGACGGGTGCGCCCCGCACCCCCAGCAACTGCCTGGTGGGGCGGGCCCAGTCGCCGATGCAGGAGATGTTCTGGTTGCCGTGGCGGTCGATCTGGCTCGCGCCCATCATCACGTGGCGGCGGCCGGTGGCGACGAGGGCCAGGTGCCGGCGGTAGGGCAGCCAGCCCTCCACCACCTCGGGGGCGGCGCCGAGGGCGGGTGTGTCGCCGATGAGCAGCGCCTCGCCGTCGGTGAGGAGCAGATCGGGGGCGAAGGTGAGCCGCGCCAGCCGGGCACCGAGGGTCGGGATGGTGCCCATGGGGCTCGCCAGGATCTCGCCGGCGTCCCGCCAGGCCTCCGCGCAGGCCACCACGCAGTACTCGGCGCGGGTGGTCTCGTTCGTCAGGGGTGCGTGCGTCCTGGGTGCGCTCACGTCCGCTCCTCGTGGAATGCCGTGACCGCGGCCTGGTACGCCCGCTCGTCGCCGGACAGGAAGCGGTCGGTGAACGCCCGCCAGGTCTCCGGGTCGCGGGCGGCCTGCGCGTAGGCGCGCTGGAAGGGTTCGTCGCGGTCGTGGTCGGGGGCGCAGGAGGTGAAGTGGGCTCCGCCCGGCGTCTGGACGACCCCGGTCACGAACGCCCGCTTGACCAGCAGGGTCTGCGGGGCCGCGTCCTTGAGCAGGTCGGCGGTCTCGACGATCTGCTCGCAGGACACGTAGGCGGCATCGGCGGCCTCGCAGAAGAGGTCGTCGAAGTACGGGTCGGGGCCCAGGTACTGGGCGTTGCCGATGGCGTCCGCCCGGTTGAGGTGGACCAGGGCCGCGTCCAGGCGCAGGGCCGGGACGGCGACGAACTCCTCGCCGTCGTCGTAGGGCGAAGTGACGGTCCGCAGCCCGGGGTTGACCCTCATCACGTCCGAGCCGAGGGCGGCCCTGACGGGCAGGAACGGCAGTCGCTGCGCGGCCGCGGTCAGGCCCCACATGAACATCGCCTCGTCCAGCTCCACCAGTTCGAAGTCACCCCGCTGCCGGGCCGCGGTGAAGTGCGGCTCCAGGGGGATGGAGTCGAGGGTGGCGAAGGCGGCGACCAGCTTGCGGATCTTCCCGGCGGCGGCGAGAAGTCCGACGTCGGGACCGCCGTAGGAGACCACGGTGAGGTCGGTGACGTCGGTCCGCAGCAGGGCCCGGACCAGGGCCATCGGTTTGCGCCGCGATCCCCAGCCGCCGATGCCGACGGTCATGCCGCTGCGCAGGCGCCCCACGGCCTCCTCGGCGGTCATCGTCTTGTCACTCACCCGCACTCCCCTCGGAGGACCGGGACGCCACGAACGCGTCGCGGTACCGGTCGGAGACGCCGCTCAGGTTCGCCTCGAAGGTGAAGCCCTGCTCGAAGCGGTAGCTGCGGCGGACGTCGACCGGGTCGATGCCGTTGATGGCCGCCTTGGCCAGGCGGAGCAGCAGACCGTCCTTGGCCGCGATCTCCCGCGCCAACTCCAAAGCCGCCGAGGCCAGTTGCTCACGGGGCACCACTCGCCACACCGAGCCGTGCCGGTACAGCTCCTCGGCGGTGACGGTGCGCGAGGTGTAGTACAGGGTCCGCATCAGGTGCTGGGGCACCAGCCGGGCCAGGTGGGTGGCGGCGCCGAGGGCGCCCCGGTCCAGCTCGGGCAGCCCGAAGGTGGCGTCCTCGCTCGCCACGATCGCGTCCGCGTTGCCGACCAGGCCGATACCGCCGCCCAGGCAGAACCCGTGCACGGCCGCGACGACCGGGACCTCGCAGTCGTACACCGCCGCGAACGCCTCGTAGCAGCCGCGGTTGGTGCCGATGAGCGCCGCGTGGCCGTCGGTGCGCTGCATCTCCTTGATGTCCGCGCCCGCGTTGAATCCGCGGCCGGTGGCGGTGAGGACGACACAGCGCACCTTGGGGTCGGACCCGGCGGCGCGCACCGCCGCGGCGAGCTCGTACCAGCCCTGCACGGGGAGGGCGTTGACCGGTGGGAAGTCGACATTGACGACGGAAACGCCCTCATCGGGGGCTGCGGTGGAGACACCCATGAGCGATTCAGCTACCTTTCCACCAAACGTTTGTTAGGCACGAAGGTAGCAGCGGAGCGCACCCTCCGGGAGGGCCTCATGGCATCGGTCATCGAGCTGGGCGGACGGGTCGCGGTGGTCACCGGCGGCACCCGCGGGGTCGGCGCGGGCATCACCCGGGCACTGCTGGAGGCGGGCGCGGAGGTCGTCGTCTGCGCCAGGCGCCCGCCGGACGAACCCGTGCGGGCCGCCGGCCGCGCCGCCCGGTTCCTGCCGCTGGACCTCAGGGACGCCGACGCGGTGACCGTCTTCTTCCAGCAGGTGCGCCGGGAGTACGGCCGTCTCGACATCCTGGTCAACAACGCCGGCGGCACGCCGTACCGCATGCTCGACGAGGGCGGGGCCCAACGGCACGTCAGGGTGGTCGAGTTGAACCTGCTGGCGCCCCTGACCGCGTCCCTGGCCGGGTACGAGGTGATGCGCGAGCAGCCGGAGGGCGGGTCGATCGTGATGATCGGCAGCGTCAGCGGCGGCCGCCCCTCCCCCGGCTCGGCCGCCTATGGGGCCGCCAAGGCGGGACTTGAGCAGCTCGCCCGGACCATGGCCGTCGAATGGGCTCCGCTGGTGCGGGTCAACACCCTTGTGCTGGGCATGGTCCGCACCGAACTGGCCCACCTGCACTACGGCGACGAGGACGGCGTCGCAGCCGTAGGACGCACCGTCCCGCTCGGCCGGCTCGCCGACCCCGCCGAGGTGGGCGACGCCTGCGCGTTCCTCGCCTCCGAGCGCGCCTCCTACATCACCGGCGCGAGCCTCCTCGTGCACGGCGGCGGCGAGCGCCCGTCCTTCCTGGACGCGGCCACCGTCAACCGATGAACCGCCCACCGACCCACGATCGAGGGTGATCCCCATGAACGGACTGTGCACCGGACGCGTCGCCGTCGTCACCGGAGCGGGCCGCGGACTCGGCCGCGCGCACGCGCTCGCCCGCGCCGCGGAGGGCGCCGCGGTCGTGGGGAACGACCTGGGGGTCGGTGTCGACGGGAGCGGAAGCGGTGCCGGGCCCGCGCAGCAGGTCGTCGAGGAGATCCGGGCGCTCGGCGGGCGGGCGGTCGCGCACGACGGCGACATCGCGAGCACCGAGGGCGCCGCCTCGCTGGTCCGCACGGCCCTGGAGACGTACGGCCGGCTGGACGCCCTGGTCAACAACGCCGGTTTCCTGCGCGACCGGATGCTCGTGAACCTCGACGAGGACGACTGGGACGCCGTCATGCGGGTCCACCTCAAGGGCCATTTCCTGCCGTTGAAGCACGCCGCCGCGCACTGGCGCGGGGAGGCGAAGGCCGGGCGGGCTCCGGTCGCGCGGGTGGTCAACACCAGCAGCGGGGCCGGGCTGCTGGGGTCGGTCGGGCAGGGGAACTACAGCGCCGCCAAGGCCGGAATCATCGGGCTGACGCTGGTCGCGGCCGTCGAGCTGGCCCGCTACGGCGTCCAGGTCAACGCCATCGCCCCGGCCGCCCGCACCCGGATGACGGAGGCGACCTTCGCCGAGACCATGGCCGCTCCCGGCGACGGCGGCTTCGACGCCATGGCCCCGGAGAACGTCTCCCCCCTCGTCGTCTGGCTCGCCTCCCCCGCGTCCGCCGGGGTGAGCGGACGGGTCTTCGAGGCCGAGGGCGGCCGTATCACCGTGATGGAGGGCTGGCGGCCCGGCCCCACAGCGGACAAGGGGGCCCGCTGGACCCCGGCGGAGGCGGGCGAGACGGCACTGAAGCTGCTGGCGGAGGCGGAGGTGCCGCAGCCGGTGTACGGGGCGGGATGAGCGAGTGCCGAGGGCCGGTCAGGCGGAGCTGCTCGTCGAGTCGCGTTCTTCACGGTTCGCCACGGAGCTCGCGGCTCTAGCGTGCCGTACATGACCTCACCCCACTCCCACGGCGAGCGGCTCCTCGACATCCGCGGTGTCGAGTTGTGCGTCGAGACCTTCGGAGACCCCACGGCCCCGGCGATCGTGCTGGTCGCGGGGGCGAGCGCGTCGATGCTGTGGTGGGACGCCGGACTGTGCGAGGGGATCGCCGCCGGTGGCCGGTTCGTGGTGCGGTACGACCATCGGGACACCGGCCGCTCGACCTGCTGCCCGCCGGGAAGGCCGACGTACACCTACCGCGACCTGGCCGAGGACGTGCTGGGCATCCTGGACGCCCTGGGGATCGAGCGCGCTCATCCGGTCTGCCAGTCGATGTTCGGCGGGATCGGGCTCCTTCTCGGGGTGGACCGGCCCGACCGGGTCGCGTCGCTGACGTTCGTCTCCACGTCGACCGGGGCCGACGACCTGCCGCCGCCGGACGCCGACCTGGACATGCCGGCCGAGCCGGACTCCCTGGACCCGGCCGCGGTCGTCGAGTACGTCGTCGCCGGGGCGAGGGCCTGCTCGGGCGGTTCGCCCCACTTCGACGAGGCCGCGATCCGGGCGCTGGCCGAACGGGACGTGGCGCGCGCCAGGAACTACGCGTCGACGCTGGCGAACCACTACGTCATCGAGCCCGACGCGCCCTCGCGAGGCGGTTTCGGTGACATCACGGCGCCCACGCTCGTGGTGCACGGCGACCACGACCCGCTGCTGCCACCGGCCCACGGCGAGGCGCTGCGCGACGCGATCCCCGGTGCGGAGCTGCTGATCCTGAAGGGGGCGGGGCACGACGTGCCGCGGGCGGTGTGGGGCGACTTCACCGCGGCTCTGCTGCGGCACACCGGGCGAGGCGGGTCGTGATCACGGCGCACGGGGCGGTCGCGCGGCCCGACAAAAGCCCCGTGCGCCAGGATCACATATGGATCCCGGCGCACGGGGCGCAGGTCGCTTTGTCGACCTGTAGGCACTGGCAGAGCGTCACGCGTGCCGGTGCGAGTGTCCTCGGTTACCGGTGAAGACCCGGTAGAGGGCGAGCAGGATGAGGGAGCCGACTATCGCGGCGATCCAGGTGGAGAGTTCGAAGAAGCCGTCGACGGAGTCGACGCCGAAGATCACCTTGCCGAGCCACCCTCCGAGCAGCCCGCCCACGATGCCGATGAGCATGGTGATGATGACACCGCCGGGGTCCTTGCCCGGCATGATGGCCTTGGCGATGGCTCCGGCGAGCAGGCCGATGATGATCCACGCGAGGATTCCCATGGTGTGTGTCCCTCTTCCTTCATCGCATAAGGACTGCGTCAGCACATCGTGTTTACCGTCCGCGCGCATACAAACGTGTCGTGTGAAAGTCGGCGGGCGGATGCGGACCCGGGAGGGACGCTTCCGCGGGAAGGCGACTCGAAGGCCGGGATCTGGGAACCGGGAGAGAAGCCCGGGTGCGTACGGCCCGGCCAGCCGACCGGAGGAGAGGCCACGATGGCACGCGCACACGACTCGCGGCGGGCCGTCCCGGACACGCCGGGGACGCCCCCCGACGGCGACGGCGTCACGCGCCGCCGCCCCCTGCGGGAGCAGAACGTCGAGGAGACGGTCGAGATCGCTGTGCCGGTGCGTACGGCGTACAACCAGTGGACGCAGTTCAGGACCTTCCCCCGGTTCTCGGCCCTGGTGCACGGCGTGGAGCAGGTCAGGCCCAGCGTGACCACCTGGATCATCGGCTACGGACGGCTGCGGCACCGTTTCCCGGTGGAGATCGTGGAGCAGGACCCCGACGCCTACCTGGCCTGGCGCGGCCTGGAGCAGCACCCCACCCACCAGGGCGAGGTGGAGTTCAGGTCGACACGCTCGGGCGGTACGGCCCTCACCGTGCGGATGCTCCTGGAGCCGCGCGGAGCCGCGAAACTCCTGCTCGGCTCGTCGAGGGGCGCACAGGTGGCCGCCCGGCTGTTGCGCCGCGAGCTGCGGAACTTCAAGGAGTTCATCGAGGGCCTGGGGCAGGAGGGCGGCGCATGGCGCGGCACCATCCGCCACGGCCGTGTGCAGCACGATCATCCGGAACCGCCGAGGAGCCGGGTGGCCCACTGGCCCGTCGGCTGACCCGCGTACCGGACCCGGCAAGAGAAAGGCGAACCGATGCAGAACCCGCCCGGTGAGGAGCCGGAGACCACCCTCTCCGTGACACCGCCGAAGAAGTGGGCGGCGGGCGTTCCCGCGGTCGTGCACGCCCTGGAGTACTCGCTGGAGCAGACCTCCCCGCGCAGGGCCGGGGTGGACCTGCTGACCATGAACCAGGTGGGCGGGATCGACTGCCCCGGCTGCGCGTGGGCGGATCCCAAGCCGGGGCACCGCCATCGCAACGAGTACTGCGAGAACGGCGCCAAGCACATCAACGACGAGGCCACGACCCGTCGGATCACCGCCGACTTCTTCCGTGAGCACAGCGTCTCCGACCTCGCCGGGCGCTCCGACATGTGGCTCAACCAGCAGGGCCGGCTCACCGAACCGATGATCAAGCGGCCGGGCTCCGACCACTACGAGCCCCTCGGCTGGCAGGACGCCCTGGGCGTACTGGCCGGGGAGCTCACCGCACTCCACTCCCCCGACGAGGCCGTGTTCTACACCTCGGGGCGTGCGAGCAACGAGGCCGCCTTCGTCCTCCAGCTCTTCGCCCGCGCCTTCGGCACCAACAACCTCCCGGACTGCTCCAACATGTGCCATGAGTCCAGCGGATTCGCCCTGAGCGAGACGCTGGGCACCGGCAAGGGCACCGTCAGCCTCGACGACCTCCACCACGCCGAGCTGATCTTCCTGGTGGGGCAGAACCCGGGAAGCAACCATCCGCGCCAGCTCTCCGCCCTGGAGGAGACCAAGCGCAACGGCGCCCGCATCGTGGCGGTCAACCCGCTGCCCGAGGCCGGACTGCGGCGCTTCAAGAACCCGCAGAAACCGAGCGGGGTCGTCGGCCGCGGCATCCAGATCGCCGACCGTTTCCTGCACATCAAGCCCGGCGGCGACCTCGCCCTGTTCCAGGCCCTGAACCTCCTGCTGCTGGAGGCCGAGGACGCGAGCCCCGGCACTGTTCTCGATCACGACTTCATCGAGGCCCACACCTCCGGCTTCGAGGAGTTCGCCCGGCACGCCCGTACGGTCGACTGGGACGAGGTGCGCACGGCGACCGGACTGACCCGCGAGGAGATCGAGAAGGTCCGCGACGAGGTCCTGCGCAGCGAACGCGTCGTCGTCTGCTGGGCGATGGGCATCACCCAGCACAAGCACGGTGTGCCCACCATCCGGGAGATCGTCAACTTCCTGCTGCTGCGCGGCAATCTGGGGCGGGCCGGCACCGGCGCCTGCCCGGTGCGCGGGCACAGCAACGTCCAGGGCGACCGCACCATGGGCATCTGGGAGCAGATGCCGGACTCGTTCCTGGACGCGCTCCAGGAGGAGTTCGGGTTCGACCCGCCGCGCCCGCACGGCCTCGACTCGGTGAACGCGATCAAGGCGATGCGCGAGGGCCGCGTCAAGGTGTTCCTCGCCCTGGCCGGCAACTTCGTACGCGCCGCTCCCGACAGCGAGGTCACCGAGGAGGCGATGCGTTCGTGCAGGCTCACCGCCCACATCTCCACCAAGCTGAACCGCTCGCACACCGTCTGCGGGGAGACCGCGCTGATCCTGCCGACCCTCGGCCGCACGGAACGTGATGTCCAGGCCGACGGCGAGCAGTTCGTGACGGTGGAGGACTCCATGAGCGAGGTGCACACCTCCCAGGGGCGTCTCGAACCGGCGTCCCGGATGCTGCTCAGCGAGGTCGCCATCCTGTGCCGGCTCGCCCGCCGCACCCTCGACGGCAAGGGGGACATCCCCTGGGACCAATTCGAGGCGGACTACGGCACGATCCGCGACCGGATCTCCCGCATCGTGCCGGGATTCCACGACTTCAACCGGCGGGTGTCCCGCCCCGGCGGCTTCCAGCTGCCCAACCCGGTCAACGAGGGCGTGTACAAGACCTCGACGGGCAAAGCCCTGTTCACCCGCAACGAGCGGGTGGTCCCGCAGGCCCCCGAGGGACATCTGCTGCTCCAGACCCTGCGCTCGCACGACCAGTGGAACACCGTCCCCTACACCCTGAACGACCGCTACCGGGGCATCCACGGCAGCCGGCAGGTCGTCATGGTCAACCCGGCCGACCTCTCCCGTCTGGGCCTGGCCCAGGGCGACCATGTGGATCTCGTCAGCGTCGGCGCGGACGGCAGCGAGCGCCGCGCGGCGAATTTCGAGATCGTCTCCTACCCGACCGCGCCCGGCTCCGCCGCCGCCTACTACCCCGAGACCAACGTCCTGGTGCCGCTGGACAGCGTCGCCGACATCAGCAACCAGCCGGCGTCCAAGGGCATCGTCGTACGACTGGAACCCGCGGCCGCCTGACCGGAACGCCGGGTCGTCCTCGTACGGCGACCCGGACCCGGCGTGCTCAGCCGAACCGCAGGATGCGCGGTGCGAACGTGCCCTCGGGGCCGTCAGCGCGGCCCACCGACCACACGGTCTCCGTGCCCGGTACCGGTGCCGGCCGCAGCACCGAGGAGTCGCCCTCCCCGGCCACCGCCGGTTCGCCGTACTCGGTGAAGGACCGGCCGTCCCAGGCGAGGAAGTCTGGCCCGGGGACGAGCGGCGGGGTGCTGCCGGGCGGACCCCACTTCTGGGAGCGGGACACCGCGACCCAGGCCAGGCCGCCTGACGTGCCCGGGGCCAGCGAGCTGATGGAGCCGAAGTCGGTGGGGACGGTCACCCGGCTCCACGTCTGGCCGTCCCAGCGGACCAGGAGGGGCGGGATCGGCCGGCCGGGCGGACCGCCGACGAAGCCCGCCGTGCCCCCGGCCCACACCTCGGTCGGCGAGACCGCCAGCACACTGCCCACCGCCGAGCGCGGGAAGCCGTCCACGACGGTCTGCCGCCACTCCTGCCCGTCCCAGTGCGACACGGCCGCCCCCGCGTCGGTGGCACCCGCCGCCCACACGTCGTCGGCCGCCAGGACGTGCAGGCCGTACACCGAACCGGGCGGCACCGGCAGCTCCCGCCAGCCGTGCCCGTCCCGGCGCAGCAGCACCTGTGTGCCGTCCCGTGCACCGATCAGCCAGGTCTCGCCGCCCCCGGCGACGACCTTGCTCAGCACGACACCGCGCGGCGGTCGGCTCTCCCGCCAGCCGGTGCCGTCGAAGCGGAGCAGGCGGGTGCCGCCCGCCGAGTCGCGGCCGACCGCCCAGATGTCGGCCGGCGAGGTCGCGGCGGTGGACAGCAGCTCTCCCTGCCAGCCGATCCCGGGCAGACTCTGGCGCTGCCAGGCGGTCCCGTCCCAGCGCAGCACCAGGGGGAAGCCCGGCGCCTGGCGGCCCACGGCGTCGGCGCCGACCGCCCAGGCCAGGTCCGGCCCGAACGCCACGGCCTCGTTCAGCGCGGCCTGCGGGCGTACCTGTGCCGGGACGGGGACGTGTTGCCAGGACGCGGTGTCCGCCGCGGCCGGGGTCAGGATCGCCATGAAGGTCATGGCGACGGCGAGGGCCGCGACGAGGAGTCGGCGTGCCATGGTCAACCTTCCCTCCGCTCACTCATGAGATGGGGTTGGGAGCCGTAGATCTCGACGGTGCCGAAGGACAGCAGGGAGGATCCGGCTCTCGCCAGCGCGACGGGTCTGACGTCGATCGCGTCGGTGCGCTCCGGGCCGTAGGAGAAGGTCGTGCGGCGGCCGTCCACGCGCGCGTACCTGGACTGGAAGGCGCGGTCGCTGCGCACCGGCAGCCACAGCGCGCCGTCCGGGCCGCGCACCATGCCCTCGGTGTACGTGTCGCCCAGGGGCGGGCGGGTGGTGCGCCAGGCGTGTCCGTTCCAGGTCAGCAGGTAGGTGCCGGCGACGCCGTCGGTGTACTGGCTGCCGCCGATCGTGACCCGACCGGACGGTTCGAGCAGGATCGTGTGCACGTTGCTGTCCGGCGGCAGCGGCACCCGCGCGTCGCGCCAGCGCGTGCCGTCCCAGCGCAGCACGGTGGCACCGGTGGTGGTGTCCGCCCACGCCCAGGCGTCGGTGGCGGTGCGCGCGGTGATCCCCATCAGGTACAGCACGCCGTCCGGGGTGGCCTGCGCGGTCCAGCGGGAACCGTCGTGGTGCAGCACCTTCAGGCCGGTCTCGTCCTCGCCGACCACCCACGCGGCACCCGGTACCGCGGTGAAGTCCTGGTAGGTCCACAGGGTCTGCGGCAGCGGGACCGCGCTCCAACCGGCCGCCGACCGGCGCAGGATCTCCCCCGCGCCGTCGTGGACGTGGAGGATCCACACCTCGTCCCCGACGAACTGCACCCTGCCGAGCCGGCCGAGCTCGCCGGCTCCGGGGAAGCCGGTGTCCCGGCTCCACACCGTGCCGTCCCACCGGTACAGCAGGGGCCGCAGCCCGTCGGAGGTGTTCTCGTAGCCGGTCGCCCAGGCCTCGGCCGGGCCGCGGGCGGCCAGGTCGGACACGGTCACCGGCGGGGCGGCCGCGGGCACCGGGAGCGCCGTCCAGCCCGGGGGCACGGCGGCGGCCGGCAGGACGACCGTGACCCACGCGACGACCAGGCAGACGACGACGGCACGGAGACGGTTCACGAGACCCTCCAGTACGCGAAGGCCGCACAGGTTATGGGCGTTCACACACCGGTGCACAGACGGCATCCGGCCGTTCCTGAAACCTCCCGGGGGACACTTTCCGCGGCCGACGCATTTCGCAGGCGTGGACGGTGAATGCCGGGGTAGGCGCTGGATCGTCGGCCCCGGGGTGGCCGACGGCGCAGGACTCGACTTCGGGAGGGGAACGATCATGGCGGTGTCGACCAGGACGACGATCGCGTCGGAGACCACCGAGCTGCCGCAGCTGGCCGAGCCCTCTCAGGTGGCACCCAAGGACGCGCGGCAGTTGTCGCGGCTGTTCTTCGAGCAGCTGGCCGTACTGGAAGAAGGCACGCCGGAGTTCAGCTACGCCCGCAACACGCTCATCGAGATGAACATGTCCCTGGTCCGCTTCGCGGCCGGCCGGTTCCGCAGCCGTGGACCGGAGGAGATGGAGGACATCGTCCAGGTCGGCATGATCGGCCTGATCAAGGCGATCGACCGGTTCGAGCTGTCCCGCGAGGCGGAGTTCACCTCGTTCGCCATCCCCTACATAGTCGGCGAGATCAAGCGGTTCTTCCGGGACACCACCTGGGCCGTGCACGTGCCCCGGCGGCTCCAGGAGGCCCGCGTCCAGCTGGCCCGCGCCACCGAGGAACTCCGCAGCCGCCTCGGCCGTACCCCGACGGTGAAGGAACTGTCGGAGCTGATGAGCCTGCCCGAGGACGAGGTCATCGAGGCCCGGATCGCCGCGAACGGCTACAACTCCGCTTCCCTGGACGCCACCATCAACGGCAGCCAGGACGGCGAGTCCGTGCTCCAGGACTTCATCGGCGCCGACGACACCGCCCTGGAGCTGGTGGAGGACTTCCACGCGCTGGCTCCCCTGATCGCCGGCCTGAAGGACCGCGAGCGGCAGATCATCCACATGCGGTTCGTGGAGGAGCTCACGCAGTCGGAGATAGGCGAACGCCTCGGCATCTCCCAGATGCACGTCTCGCGGCTGCTGTCGCGCACGCTGGCCCGGCTGCGGCAGGGCATGCTCGACACCCACTGACGGGCCACCGACCGGCCACTGCCCCGGCTGACCACGGCCGTCCGCTGTGCGATGCTCGACAGGTGACGTCACGGGAACAGCCGCCTCGGCCGGCGTCCGACTCCTCGGCCTTGGCGAAAGTGGTCGCACGCCAGCGGGCCGAGATCGTGGATCTTCAGCGCGTCGCGGCCCTGCTGCCGGTGCTCGAACGGGCCAAGGGCGCGGTCATGGTGCAGGAGGGATGCTCCGCCCAGGAGGCCTACGAACTGCTCCTGGACCGGTGTGCGGGGGCCGGCCGCACGCTCGTGGAGGAGTGCTGGCTGACGCTGGGCGCCATCCGTCCGGCCCGGCGGCGGCGCGGCCATCGGCGCAGGCGACCCGACGCCGACAGCGGCGGTTCGGTGTTCGACTCCGCCCAGTACCTGGTGCCCGCCGAGCCGTCCTCCGCCGCCCCGGACCCCGCCGGTGACGCCGCGCTGCTGCTGGGCAGGCTGGGCCTCGGCCTCGCGAGTGTGGCGGACCGGCACGAGCTGGCCCGCTGTCTGCTGGAACACCTCCGCGACGGCGCCGAGGCCGATGCCGTGCTGATCTACCTCGCGAGCGGCGACGGTGTGCGGCTGGCCGGGCACGCGGGCATCGACGGTGTGGACGCCGTCCGCTGGCAGCGGCTGGCCGTCGCCGGGGACGGGGCGGCCGTACGCGAGGAACCGCTGTGGTCGGAGGGACCCGAGCCGCGCGAGGCGTACCTGGTGCCCGACGACACCGTGCGCCGGTGGCCCTCGCGGGCCTGGCTTCCGGTGGACGCGGGCGGCGAGGCCGACGAGGTCGTCGCCGTACTGCGCGGTACCGACCGGCCCTTCACCCCCGCCGAACGCGAACTGCTCGTGGCCGCCGTGCAGTTGTGCGCGGGGCGGCTGGCGACCCTGGACGCGGAGGTGTCCCGGAGGAAGCCGTCCGTCGACAGTGTGCAGCAGATCTTCGACGCACTCCCGGGATCGGTGATCCTGCTCTCCCCGCTGTCCTCGCCCGAGGGTGTCGTGGAGGACTTCCGCATCGAGGCCGCGGCACCGGACTCGGTCGACGTCGCCGGCCGTACGGGACGCCAACTCGTCGGCCTGCGGGTGCTGGAGTGCTATCCGACCTTCGCCGGCACGGACATGTGGAAGGGCTACCTGGACGTCCTCGCCACGGGCAGGCCGTTCGCGGGCGAGCCGTTCACCTACGAGGAGGTGGTGGCCGGCATCCCGCGGCACTCCAGTTTCTCGCTGCGAGTGGCACGGCTCGGCGAGCACCTCGTCGTCTCCTGGGTCCGGCACGACATCACGGCACGGCAGGAGGAGCGGCTGGCCACGCTCCAGCGGCTGGGCAATCTGGGCTGGGCCGACTGGGACCTGATCAGCGACACCATCACCTGGTCCCCGCACGTGTTCACGATCTTCGACCGGGACCGGAGCCTCGGGCCGCTGCGGCTGGAGGAGCTGCCCGAGTGCGTCCTGCCCGAGGACCTGCCCGCGCTGACGGCGGCGGCCCAGCGGCTGCTGAGCGACGGCACCGCCATCGACCAGCCCTTCCGCATCACGACCGGGGCGGGCGTACGGCATCTGCGGATCGTCGCCGAGGCGATCACCGACGCCGACGGCACCCCGCTGGAGGTGCACGGCTTCTTCCAGGACCTCTCCGGTCAACGGGACGCGGAACTGGCCCTGCTCAGCAGCGAACGCGCCGTCTCCGCCCAGCGCGGGCTGCTCCAGGCCGAGCGCAGGATGGCGGCCCGGCTCCAGCAGGCCCTGCTGCCGCTGCCCACGGGGCCCGTCATGCTCGCCGGGCTGTGGACGAACGCCTTCTACCATCCGGCCGAGCGGGGCATCAGCGTCGGCGGCGACTGGTACAGCGCCATCGAACTCCCCAACGGGGACGCGCTGTTCGTCATCGGGGACGTCATGGGGCACGGCATCAACGCCGTGGCGACGATGGCCCAGCTCCGCTTCACGGCCAAGGGCATGATCATCACCGGGTCCGGTCTGACGGACGCGCTCACCCGGCTCAACGCGCTGCTGATGCACCTTCGCTCCCCCACCGACCGGCACACCACCGCGACGATGATCGTGGCGCGCTACCGTCCCGCCGACTGCACCCTCACCTGGGCCCAGGCCGGCCATCTGCCGCCGCTGCTGGTCCGGAACGGCGAGGCGCACACGGTACGGCGGCCCGCGGGCATCCTCCTGGGCGCCACGACCACCCCGGTGTTCGCGGAAGCCACCTTGCAGCTCCAGGAAGGCGACCAGCTGCTGCTGTTCACCGACGGCCTGATCGAGCACCCCGGCCAGGACCTGAGTGCGGGCCTGAACGCCCTGGCCACCACGGCCGCGGCGGTCCTGGACATGTCCCACCCGGACAGCCTCACCACCCTGCACACGTCCTTGGCCCACGCCGACCACCCCGACGACGTGTGCGCCCTCCACATCGGCGTGCCGCGGGGGCCTTCGGCCAACCGAGCAGAGCCCGGGTTCACGCGAGCTGAGGGGCCGTAGCGCCGGAGGTCGGGCGGAGGGCCGCGCCCACACCGGCACCCGCAGCCGCACCCGACCCGTGACCTCGGTGACAGAAGTGACCGAATTGCTGACCGTGTGCATCGGCTGGGTTAATCTCGTGCCTCACGGGGGCCGAACTGGCGTGCATCGAATGTGACTTCGGGGGATTCCTTGTCGGGACAGCGGCCCGTGCCGTCGGACGACTCGGCTGCCGCGCTGCGGCGGACCGGCGCCTCACCACTGCGTGCGACGGACCCGGCGCGGGTCGGCCCCTATGTGCCGGTGGCGGTGCTCGGCAGCGGGGGCATGGGGCGGGTCTACCTGGGGCGTCCCGCGGACGACGGTCCCGGTCTGGTCGCGGTGAAGGTGATCAGGCCGGAGTACGCGGAGGATCCCCGGTTCCGGCGGCGGTTCGAGCGGGAGGCGTCCGTGCACGCCCGGCTGCGCACCCCGCACGCCCCGCGCCTGTGCGGCACGGGCTTCGAGGACGAACTGCTGTGGATGGCCACGGAGTACCTCCCCGGCTTCGATCTCGCGGAGGCCGTACGGGAGGGCGGCGCCCTGGAGCCGGCCGCGGTGTGGCGGCTGGTGGCGGAACTCGGACAGGCCCTGGCGGACCTCGGTGCCGAGGAGATCGTGCACCGGGATCTGAAGCCGTCCAACGTGCTGCTGACCGTCCGGGGCGCGCATGTGATCGACTTCGGCATCTCCAAGGCCGCGGACGCGAGCGCCATCACCGGTACCGGCAACCGGGTGGGGACCCCGGCCTACATGTCTCCCGAGCATTTACGGGAAGGCATCTCCGACGGGGCGTCCGACCTGTTCTCGCTCGGCGGGACCCTGGTGTACGCGGCGGCCGGGCGCGCTCCGTTCGGCGACGGAACCGGTGTCGACGTCATGCACCGCGTCGCGTTCGAGGAACCGAACCCCGAGGTGATCGGCGAGATATCGGCGGTGGACGCGGAACTCGGTGCGCTGCTGACCGCCTGCCTGGCCAAGGACCCCGCGCGACGGCCCACCCCGCGGGAGCTGATCGACACGGCCGGGGCGCGCATCCTGCCCGCCGCCTGGCCCGAGCCGCTGGGCGAGAAGGTCTCGGACCGGCAGCGGGCGTACGAGACCCTGCATCGACTGCCGGTCGCGAGCATGGTCCGGGTGCGGGGTGCGGAGAGCCTGCCGCCGCGGTCACTCCGGCCTGCTCCTGAGCCTGTCCCGGCCGTTCTGGCCGTACCGGAGCCGCCGGTGCCGGCCTCGGCTCCGCAGGAACACCCTCCGGTGCCGCGGGCGGCCTCGACGGAACGGTCCCCGGCGTCGGCCGTGACTCCGCCGGTACGCCCGTCGCGTCCCGTCGGAGTCCTCGCACGGCTCCGGGGGTTCCGGGAGAACAAGACGGGGCTGGTCGTCGCCGCGGCCCTCGTCATCTGCGTGGTGGCCGCGTCGGCCGTTCTGCTCACCCGTCCGGACACCCCCGGCGGTGGCTCCGCCCCGCAGGCCGGAGGCGCCAGGGGCATCGGCGCCGCGCCCCGGGACGTCTCGACCCTGCCCGCCTCCCAGATCTCCGGCGGACAGTCCCGGCCGGACCTCGACGGCGCCCTGAACGAAGAGGCGAGCGAGGGCGGTACCGGGGCCGGGGTCGGGACCGGGGCTGGGGCCGATCCGAAGCAGCAGCCCACGGCCTCGAGTCCGGCCGACGACCCGGACGACGGCACCTCCGCACCCGACGCCTCCCCCTCCCCCACACCGTCCGACGACAGCCCCACCACGGACCCCGGCACCGCCCCCTGGCTCTCCGAGTGCACCTACTACAACGGCAACGGCCGCACCCGCCTCGGGGACAGCGGCAAACGCGTGCAGCAGGTGCAGTGCATGCTGACCGAGCGCGGCTACGGCGTGGGAAGCACCGGTGTGGACGGTGAGTTCGGGTCCGGCACCGAGGCCGCGGTCGAGGCCTTCCAGAGCGACCGGGGTCTGGACGCGGACGGCGTCGTGGCCCACGACACCTGGAGCGCTCTGCGCAGCACGGAGTGAGGTCGAGGTGACCGAGGGCGGGTGCCGCCTGTGCGCCGATCGGCTCAGACACGGCGCGCCTCGGTGATGCGGGCGGCCGCGTGGGGAACATCGGTCGGACGGCGGCGCCGGACGGGCCGCCGGGTACCGCCCGCTGCGTGAAGAGGTCCCGCAATGAAACCGTACGACGGCACTCGCCTCGGTCGTCCGCAGGCGCCGGAACGCCGCCCGTGCCACCGAAGCGCACCCGGCGGTCGTCAGCCGCTGCACCGCACCACGCGGGCGGTGAGCTGATGGCGGCCTCGACCGGGGACCCGGAGGGCGGCGGCCGCTACGGCGAGGACGTCTTCCGTCCCGAACAGGAGGGTGAGGGCGAGCGCATCGACTTCGGCGCTCTCGCCTACGACGAGATCACCCTGACGCGGCTGCGGGCCCTCGGGGTCGGCCCGGGCTGGAGCTGTCTCGACGTGGGGGCCGGGACGGGCACGGTGTCCCGCGCGCTGCTGGAAGAGCGCGGCGTGGAGAGCGTGCTGGCCGTGGACCGTGACGTGCGGTTCCTCGCGCGACGGCCCACCCCCGGGCTGAAGGTGCTGGAGAGCGACATCACCGCGCCGGGCTTCGCCCCCGGCCGGTACCGGCTCGTCCACGCCCGCTTCGTGCTGATGCACCTGGCCGACCGGGAACGGGTGATCGCGAACCTGGCCGAACTCGTCGCGCCCGGTGGGGTGCTGGTGCTCAGCGACGCGGTGGACCTGACGACCGACCGGACCCCCGACACGCCGTACACGGAGGTGATGCAGGCCATGTGGCTGGGGCTGCGCGCCACCATCGGCACCGATGTCTCGTGGGTGCCGTCCTCCCCTCAACTGCTGCGCGGGGCGGGGCTGGTGCGCGCCGCGGCCGAGCTGTACGCACCCCCGCTGACGCCGGGCAGCCCCATCAGCCGCTTCTGGGCGGACACCTGGGAGCGCAGCCGTCAGGCCATGCTCGCCACCGGCACGGTCGACGACGACACCATCGACGCCGCGCTCCTCTACCTGGACTCCGACGAGTGTGCCGCGCTGTCGGCGGGCATGATCACGGCCTGGGGCTGGAAGCCAGGCCCCACGGGCTGACGGATCCGGCTCCCGGCGATCGCCCTTCTACATCCGCTAGTGCGTCGGAGCGACTCGGGCGGCGCCGAACGGGTGGACTCCCCTGGGGGTGACCGGACGCAGGGCGCACTCCCAGGGCAGCGATGGTGACGACCCGCTCCCCCGGACCTGGAAGAGGCACCGAGCCGTGAGACGTCGTAACCCCGCCTGTCGTGTCCCCGCCCCTCGCATCTCAGCTCGCCGTATCTGCGCCGCTGCCCTGCTCGTGGCGTCCCTGCTGGCTCCTGTGGCGGCGACCCCCGCCGCGGCCGCGCAGACGAACCCGCCCCACCGGTCCGTGGACGACGACTGCCCTCCACGGCAACTCGACCGCGCGGTGGCCTCGCGGCTGGACAAGGCCATCGAGGAGGTCCGTCAGCAGGCCGGCATTCCCGGTGTCGTGGCGGGACTGTGGATGCCCGGCAAAGGCAGCTACGTGCGCGCGACCGGCGTCGCGGACAAGGCCACCGGCGAGCCGATGAGGACCGACGTCTTCGTGCGCATCGGGAGCGAGACCAAGACCTTCTCGGTCACCGCGCTGCTCGAACTCGTCGACGACGGCCTGGTCGGACTCGACGAACCGATCTCCGACTACGTCCACGGTGTGCCCCAGGGCAACCGCATCACGCTGCGTCACCTCGCCGAGATGCGCAGCGGGCTCTTCCCGTACACCGAGGACGCGGACTTCCAGCACGACCTGCTGAGCGACCCCAGGCGCTTCTTCACCCCGCGGCAGGTGCTGACGTACGGCTTCAAGCACAAGAACACCTTCGCGCCGGGCACGCAGTTCCAGTACTCCAACACCAACCTCGTCCTGCTCGGGCTGGTGGTCGAGAAGGTCAGCGGGCGCCGGCTGGCCGACTTCCTCGAACGGCGGGTGCTGCGTCCCGCGCGTCTGCCCCACACGCTGCTTCCCGAGGGCTTCGAGTTCCCCCGGCCGCACCCGCGCGGCTACACCAACCAGACGCTGAGCGGTGAGGTCGCCGACAGCACGAACTGGAACCCCAGTTGGGCCTGGGCGGCCGGGGCGATGATCTCCGACCTCAACGACCTGCGCCGCTGGGCGAAGATCGTCGCCACCGGCACGCTGCTGCGGCCGAAGACGCAGGCCGAGCGGCTGAAGATGCTGCCCACCGGCCACCCGGGGACGAGCTACGGCCTCGGCATCTTCGAGAGCGGCGGCTGGATCGGGCACAACGGCTCCATCCCCGGCTACGAGACCGTCACCGTGTATCTGCCCTCGGAGAAGGCCACCCTGGTGCTGATGATCAACACCGACATCACGTACCAGGGACAGGAACCGTCGTCGTTGCTCGCGCGGGCGATCACGGAGATCGTCACTCCCGACCACGTCTACGACCGGCCGGCGCCCCTGGGCTAGGGGGCGGTGCGGCGCACGCGCCGGGAGCTACTCCCGGGGGCCCGGCGCGTACGTCGCCCTCGCCTCGGGGCGGTCCACCACGGCCCGTACGATCGCCGCCACGTCCGCGCGGTCCGTGGGCCGGGCGTCGACGGAGTTGTGGATGGAGAAGCCCTCGACGAGCGCGTCCAGGGCCCGGGCCGTGAGCGGGTCGAAGTGCCTGGCCAGGGAGTCCCGGCTGGCCTGCATCCAGGAGCGCATGACCGCACGCAGCTCGGGGTGGCGGGTGGCGAAGGCGTACAGCTCGTAGCTGAGCAGGAGGTTGCGGTCGGTACCCCAGACCTTGCCGCAGATGATCTCGACGACGGCTTCCTGGGCCTCCTGCGGAGTGCGCGCCGCGGTCAGCAGGGCGCCGTAGCGCGAGGAGACGGACTCGGCGAGGCGGGTGAACGCCTCGGTGAGCAGATGCTGCATGTCGTCGAAGTAGTAGGTGAGCGATCCGAGCGGCACCTGGGCGGCTGCCGCGATCCTGCGGAAGGTCACCTTGATGGCGCCGTGCTCGGCGATGACGTCGAGGGCCGCGTCGAGGATGCGCTCACGGCGCAGGGGGTCGTTGGGGCCGCGGTTGCTACCGGTCATCTGGGGTGGTCCGCCTTCTCTTCTCCCGCGCCTCGCGGTTATGTACATTTGTGCATACCCGATGGGCGCGGGACTCGTCACGTGCCCGCCCATTCTTCCGACCCCCGCGGAGCCCTCTCTTGACCGACCCCGCCGTGCGGCGGCGCCGCCAGGCCCTGTACCTCTTCTTCTTCCTCCCGGGCATCGCCCTGTCCTCCTGGGTGACCCGCACTCCGGACGTGCGGGACCAACTGGGCGTGTCCACCGCGCAGATGGGGCTGATCCTGTTCGGCCTGTCCGTGGGATCCATGCTCGGCATCCTGTGTTCCGGCCGGTTCGTGGCGCGCCTGGGCACGCGGCCCGTGATCGTCCTCGGCACCGTGCTGATCATCGCGGCCACGAGCGTCATCGCGGCCGGCAGCGCCATGTCGTCGGCGCCGCTGGTCACGGCCGGCCTCTTCCTGTTCGGCGCGGGCATGGGGTCGGGGGAGGTGGCGGTCAACGTGGACGGCGCCGACGTGGAGCGGATCACCGGCACACCGGTGCTGCCGACCCTGCACGGCTGTTTCAGCCTGGGCACGGTGATCGGCGCGCTGGCCGGAATGACGGCGACGGCGGCACGGGTCCCCGTCTCCTGGCACCTGGCCGTGGTCACCCTGGCCGCCACGGGGATGCTGCTCCATGCCGTGCGGGCGCTTCCGAGGGGCGTCGGCCTCAGCACGGAGCCGCGCACCGCCGAGGCGGTGAAGGGAGCCGGGCCGCAGGTCTGGAAGGACCGCAAACTGCTCCTCATCGGTGCCATCGTGCTGGCCATGGCCCTGGCCGAAGGGGCGGCCAACGACTGGCTGCCGCTGCTCATGGTGGACGGCCACGGCCTCGACGCCACGGCCGGCTCCCTGGTCTATGTCGGGTTCGCGGCCGCGATGACCCTGGGCCGCTTCTGCGGCACGTACTTCCTGGTCCGTTTCGGGCGGGCCGCGGTCGTGCGGGCCAGCGCCGTCTCCGGAGCCGTCGGACTCGTCCTCGTGATCTTCTCGGACAACGTCGTCATAGCGGCGGCCTCCGTCCTGTTCTGGGGACTCGGGGCCTCCCTCGGCTTCCCGGTGGCCCTGTCGGCGGCCGGCGACTCGGGCCCCGACCAGACCGCGCGGGTCTCCCTGGTCGCCATCATCGGCTACGTCGCCTTCCTCGTCGGACCGCCGGCCCTCGGGTTCCTCGGTGACCACTACGGGCTGCGCGCGGCGATGGTCGCGGTCCTGGTGTTCGTCGCCTCCGCCATCCTCATCGCCCCGGCCGCCGACACCAGCGACCGGGAGACCGCACCGCTCGACGCCTGACCATTGGGACGGCTGGTCGTGCCGCGAGGTGGCAGCAGGACATCCGGACCGTGCCGAGCAGGGGGTCGCTCCCGCGGGGCTCGCCGCGTTGTCAGTGGTGGCAGGCAGGATGAGTTCATGACCACACCAGTTGCGCAGATCGTGGACGCCGTCGCCTACGCGCAGGCCGTCGAGGACGTCGTGGCGGCCGCTGCCGCCTACTACACGGACGGCACCTCCCCGCTCGACGACGACGCCTACGACCGGTTGGTGCGCGGCATCGCGGCGTGGGAGGCCGCGCACCCCGACGAGGTGCTGTCCCAGTCCCCCACCGGAAAGGTCGCCGGCGGCGCGGTCGAGGGCGATGTGCCGCACACCGTGGCGATGCTGAGCCTGGACAATGTGTTCTCGCCCGAGCAGTTCACCGCGTGGACGGCCTCGCTGGCCCGCCGGATCGGGCACGAGGTGGAGCGCTTCAGCGTGGAGGCGAAGCTCGACGGTCTCGCCGTCGCCGCCCGCTACACCGAGGGCCGGCTGACCCGCCTGATCACGCGCGGCGACGGCATCGCCGGGGAGGACGTCTCGCACGCGCTCGGCACCCTCGAAGGGCTGCCGGAGAAGCTGGACCAGCCGGTGACCGTGGAAGTGCGCGGCGAAGTCCTGATGACGACGGCCCAGTTCGAGCACGCCAACGGGGTGCGCACCGGGCACGGCGGGCAGCCGTTCGCCAACCCGCGCGGCGCCTCCGCGGGCACCCTGCGGGCCAAGGACCGGGCGTACACCGTGCCGATGACGTTCTTCGGCTACGGCCTGCTGCCCCTGCCCGACACCGACGCCGAACTCACCGAGCGGCTGGAAGGGCTCGCGCACAGCGAGCTGATGGCCCTGGCCGCGCGGCTGGGCGTGCACACCACCGCCGCGACCGCGGTGCCCACGGTCACCGCCGCCACCGTGGAGGAGGTCCTGGAGCGGGTGCGGGAGATCGCGGGGCTGCGCGCGGAGCTGCCCTTCGGGATCGACGGCATCGTCGTCAAGGCCGATCTGGCGGCCGACCAGCGGGCCGCCGGATCCGGTTCGCGCGCGCCCCGCTGGGCGATCGCCTACAAACTCCCCGCGGTGGAGAAGATCACCCGGCTGGTGGGGGTGGAGTGGAACGTGGGCCGCACCGGGATCATCGCTCCGCGCGGCGTCCTCGAACCGGTGCAGATCGAGGGCGCGACCATCACGTACGCGACCCTGCACAACCCGGCCGACATCACCCGCCGCGACCTGCGCCTCGGCGACCACGTCATGGTCCATCGGGCCGGCGACGTCATCCCCCGCATCGAGGCACCGGTGGCCCATCTGCGCACCGGTGACGAGCAGCCGATCGTGTTCCCCGAGGTGTGCCCCCGGTGCGGCTCTGCCATCGACACCGGTCAGGAACGCTGGCGGTGCGAGCAGGGCCGCAACTGCCATCTGGTGGCGTCCCTGTCGTACGCCGCAGGACGCGACCAGCTCGACATCGAGGGCCTGGGTGCCACGCGTGTCGTGCAGCTCGTCGAGGCGGGACTCGTCGCTGACCTGGCCGACCTGTTCGCCCTGACCCGTGAGCAGCTGCTGGCCTTGGAGCGGATGGGCGAGACCAGCACCGACAATCTGCTCGCCGCCATCGACACGGCCCGGACGCGGCCGCTGTCGCGGGTGCTGTGCGCGCTCGGAGTCCGCGGCACCGGCCGCTCGATGTCCCGCCGCATCGCCCGGCACTTCGCCACGATGGACCACATCCGTGCCGCCGACGCCGATGCCCTCCAGCAGGTCGAGGGCATCGGTCCGGAGAAGGCGCCCGCCATCGTCGCCGAGCTCGCGGAGCTGTCGGAGCTGATCGACAGACTCGCGGCGGCCGGGGTGAACATGACTGAACCCGGCGCCACTCCCCCGCCCGCGGCAGGCGAGGGCGACACGGCGGCGCCCAAGGCGTCCGAAACGTCCGAAGCCCCGGAGGGCGTGCCGGACGCGGGGCCGCTCGCGGGCATGACGGTCGTCGTCACCGGCGCGATGACCGGGCCCCTGGAGAGCCTGAGCCGCAACCAGATGAACGAACTCATCGAGCGCGCGGGCGGTCGCTCGTCCTCCAGCGTCTCCCGCAAGACCTCACTCGTGGTCGCCGGTGAGGGTGCGGGATCCAAGCGCGCCAAAGCGGAGGACCTCGGCATCCGCCTCGCCACACCCGACGAGTTCGCGCTGCTCGTCGCCGACCACCTGGGCTGAGCGAGGAGGGTCGGGGGACGTGCCTGGGGCACGTCCCTCTCGCTCGCCTCGTCCGTCCCGCGGGGCTCCTCAGTCGGGGAAGCCCGGCATGCCGTCGATGAGGGCCAGGCGGACCGTGATGCGCTTGCCCACGGACTCCCGGCGTGCCTCGAAGCCCTGGACCACCGCCATCACGATCTCCAGACCGTGCTGACCGACCCGCCCGGCGTCGGCGGCTCGGGCCATCGGAAGGGTGGGATCGCTGTCCCACACCTCGATCTCCAGCATGCCGTCGTGGACGCGCAGGTTCAGCAGCACCGGCCCCGGCGCGTACTTCAGCGCGTTGGTGACCAGCTCGCTGACCACCAGCTGCCCCAGATCCCTGGCGCGGGCCGAGACGGGTAGGCCCCGCTCCCCCTGCACCCGTGTCAGGAACTTCGACGTCTGGTCCCGCGCGTCGGCGATACAGCCGTCCGCTCCGTCCAGGGCCACAGTCACCTCGACAGGTGCGGCTTCCGGCATCCGCGAACACTCCTCAGGCAGGACCCGCACCCTGCCGACCATCTCCAATACCCCGTTCATGGGCGCCCGGATACCCCGTCCTTCCCGCCTTACTCCTGTGCCGCCCGGATCCGCGCCGCCCACGAACGAATGGGCCGTCCCATGCTTCGCACCCGGACTTCCTGGGCAACGGTGGCAACAACGGCGTGAGAGCCCCCCATCGAACGCGCAGAGGACGCACCAAGTGGCAGACAACCGGGAAGCAGTGGGACACGGCAGACTGTCCGTGGTCCGTACCGAGGCCGACGACATCACCGTCCTCGGCCTCGACGGAGAGATCGACCACCAGAGCGTGCCCGGCCTGACGCGGGCCCTGTCCCCGGGGGACACCGCTGCCGGTCACCGGGTCGTCGTCGACCTGAGCCAGGTCACGTTCATGGACTCCAGCGGTGTCAACGCGCTGATCGCCGCCTTCCACTCCACGCAGGCCGCGCAGGGCTGGCTGCGGCTCGTGGGGGCGCGCGGGTCCGTGCTGCGCACCCTCCAGCTGGTGGGGCTCGACACCTTCGTGCCCTTTCACCCGACCCTGGAGGACGCCCTCGCGGCGACGGACGCGGAGACGTGAAAATCGACCCGAGTACCCGGGATCAATGCCCTCATGCCAGGTTCGTGACGTCATTTTTCGCCGTGTCACAACGCTCTCCCCGAGCTTTGGCCGCCGCTCGGAACCTGGGTTAATCTTCGACGGATTTCTCATCTGGCAGCCCCGTGGGGTGCGGGATTGCCGCTGGTGAGCGAGCCTTTCATCAGGCTCGGCGCGGTTCCGAGTCCCCGGAGCGGGGACTCTTGGGGAGCGGAACGAGGGTGCCATGACCAGCACGTCGACGGAGGCCCGGGAGCAGGCTCCCGGTGAGCAGGAACTGCGGCAGTTGCTGGCCGGGCTCACCGCCGTGCGCGACGGCGACTTCGGCACCCGGCTGCCGGCCGACGGACAGGGGCTGCTGGGCGACATCGCCACGGTCTTCAACGGCATGGTCGACCAGCTGTCCGTGTTCACCTCCGAGGTCACACGCGTGGCCCGCGAGGTGGGCACCGAGGGCACGCTGGGCGGCCAGGCGGAGGTGCCGGGCGTCTCCGGCACCTGGGCCGACCTGACCGACTCGGTCAACGCGATGGCGGGCAACCTGACCACGCAGGTCCGTGACATCGCCCAGGTGGCGACCGCGGTGGCCAAGGGCGACCTCTCCCAGAAGATCGACGTGCCCGCGCGCGGGGAGATCCTCCAGCTGAAGGAGACCGTCAACACGATGGTCGACCAGCTGTCCGCCTTCGCCGACGAGGTCACCCGTGTCGCGCGCGAGGTCGGCAGCGAGGGCCGACTGGGCGGTCAGGCGCAGGTGCCCGGGGTGGGCGGCGTCTGGCGGGACCTCACCGATTCGGTCAACTTCATGGCCGGAAACCTGACGTCGCAGGTCCGCAATGTCGCCCAGGTGACGACCGCGGTGGCACAGGGCGACCTCTCCCAGAAGATCACCGTCGACGCCCGCGGCGAGATCCTCGAACTCAAGAACACCATCAACACGATGGTCGACCAGCTCTCCGCCTTCGCCGACGAGGTCACCCGCGTCGCCCGCGAGGTCGGCACCGAGGGCAACCTGGGCGGGCAGGCGATCGTGCGGGGCGTGTCGGGGACCTGGAAGGACCTCACCGACAACGTCAACGTGATGGCGTCGAACCTGACCGGTCAGGTCCGCTCGATCGCCCAGGTCGCCACCGCCGTGGCCCGCGGCGACCTCTCGCAGAAGATCACCGTCGAGGCCAAGGGCGAGGTCGCGGCCCTCGCGGACGTCATCAACACCATGGTCGACACGCTGTCCGCGTTCGCCGACGAGGTGACCCGCGTGGCCCGCGAGGTCGGCACCGAGGGACGCCTCGGCGGCCAGGCGCACGTGCCCAACGTGGCCGGCACCTGGAAGGACCTCACCGACAACGTCAACTCCATGGCCAACAACCTCACCGGGCAGGTGCGCAACATCGCCCTGGTGACGACCGCGGTGGCCAACGGCGACCTGTCGAAGAAGATCGACGTCGACGCCCGCGGCGAGATCCTGGAGCTCAAGACGACCATCAACACGATGGTCGACCAGCTGTCGTCGTTCGCTGCCGAGGTCACCCGCGTCGCCCGGGAGGTCGGCAGCGAGGGCCGGCTCGGCGGCCAGGCCGAGGTCGAGGGCGTCGAGGGCACCTGGAAGCGGCTGACGGAGAACGTCAACGAACTGGCCGGGAACCTCACCCGGCAGGTCCGCGCCATCGCCGAGGTCACCAGCGCGGTGGCCGAGGGCGACCTGACCCGCTCCATCACCGTGGAGGCCTCCGGCGAGGTCGCCGACCTCAAGGACAACATCAACTCCATGGTGGAGTCCCTGCGCGAGACCACCCGGGCCAACCAGGAGCAGGACTGGCTCAAGACCAACCTGGCCCGCATCTCCAGCCTGATGCAGGGCCACCGCGACCTGCCCGTGGTCGCCGAGCTCATCATGGACGAGCTCACCCCGCTGGTCGCCGCCCAGTACGGCGCCTTCTACCTCGCGGAGGACACCGTACGGGGGCCGGAACTGCGCCTGGTGGGGTCGTACGGCTATCCGGACGACGACGAGCGGCCCACCCGGATCCCGGTCGGGCGCTCGCTGGTCGGTCAGGCCGCGCGCAACCGCCGTACCGTCACCGTGGAGGAGCTGCCCGAGGGGTACGTCACCATCTCCTCCGGTCTCGGACAGGTGTCGCCGACCGCGCTGGTGGTGCTGCCCATCGTGGTCGAGGAGCAGGTCCTCGGGGTGATCGAGCTGGCGTCGGTGAGCCGCTTCACCCAGATCCACCAGGACTTCCTGGCCCAGCTGATGCCGACCATCGGCGTCAACCTCAACACCATCGTGGCCAACGTCCGCACCGACGAACTGCTCGACGAGTCGCAGCGGCTCACCGCCGAACTCCAGGCCCGTTCCGAGGAGTTGCAGGTCCAGCAGGACGAACTCCAGCGCTCCAACGCCGAGCTGGAGGAGAAGGCCTCGCTGCTGGCCTCGCAGAACCGCGACATCGAGGCGAAGAACCTCCAGATCGAGCAGGCGCGGCAGGAACTGGAGACCCGGGCGCAGCAGTTGTCGCTGGCGTCCAAGTACAAGTCGGAGTTCCTGGCCAACATGAGCCACGAGCTGCGCACCCCGCTCAACAGCCTGCTGATCCTGGCCCAGTTGCTGGCCCAGAACCCCTCGCGCAACCTCACCCCGAAGCAGGTCGAGTACGCGGGCATCATCCACTCCGCGGGCTCGGACCTGCTCCAGCTGATCAACGACATCCTCGACCTGTCCAAGGTCGAGGCGGGCAAGATGGACGTGGCCCCGGAGCGGGTGCCGCTGCGCAAGCTCCTGGAGTACGTCGAGGCGACGTTCCGGCCGATGACGACGCAGAAGAGCCTGGAGTTCACCGTCGCCACCGCGCCCGGCACCCCGGCCGACCTGCTCACCGACGACTCCCGGCTGCGGCAGATCCTGCGCAACCTGCTGTCGAACGCGGTGAAGTTCACCGAGCAGGGCGGGGTGGAGCTGCGCATCGAGCCCGCCGCCGACCATGAGGTCCCGCCGGGTGTGCACCGCGGCGGACCGATCGTGGCGTTCCGGGTCATCGACACCGGCATCGGCATCCCGCAGCAGCAACTGGAGACGATCTTCGGGGCGTTCCAGCAGGCCGACGGGACGACCAGCCGCAAGTACGGCGGCACCGGACTCGGTCTGTCCATCACCCGCGAGATCGCCCACCTGCTGGGCGGCGCGGTCACCGTCGACAGCACCCCAGGCCAGGGCAGCACCTTCACGCTCCATCTCCCGGTGGCCCGCGCCGACTTCGAGGAGCAGCTGGAGAACGGGGGCCGGCCGGCGGAGCATGCGTACGACGGCGTCGCCCCCGAGGAGGAGACGGCACCCCGGGCGCTCACGGGCCCCGCGCCCTCCCCCGAGCAGCGCAGGCGCCGGCTGCTGGTCATCGAGGAGCGCCCGCGCGGTCTGCTCACGCTGGTCGCGGAGCGGGCCGTGGCGGACCTCGCGCAGGACCCCGACGACCCGCACGGGGCGATCGACATCATCACCGCCGTGGGAGCGCAGGAGGCGGCGAGCACCCTGGCGGCCGAACCCTGCCACTGTGTCGTCCTCGAACTCGGCATGCCGCACGACGAGGGCGCGGACTTCCTGGAGGCCATGCGCGGCGACTCGGCGCTGGCCAGCGTGCCCGTGCTCGTACACACCGGACACCGGGTGTCCCTCGGTCAGGAGCAGGGGCTGCGGGCCCTCGCGGGCGACCGGCCGCTGGACTTCCTGTCCAGCCTGGACGACCTGCGGGAGCGCATCACCCTGCACCTGTCCGCCGAGCAGCCCGGTGACGTGCTGTCGCTGGTGCGCTCCGAGGAGCCGCAGCGGCCCGCCGCCCAGGTGGACGACTCCTTCCTCGGCCGTACGGTCCTCGTGGTCGACGACGACGCCCGCAACCTGTTCGCGCTCAGCGGGGTCCTGGAACTGCACGGCTTCCAGGTCCTGCACGCCGACAACGGCCGCAAGGGCATCGAGATGCTGCTCGCGCACCCGGACATCTCGCTGGTCCTGATGGACGTGATGATGCCGGAGATGGACGGTTACACGGCCACCACGGAGATCCGCTCGATGCCGCAGTACGCGGAGCTGCCGATCATCGCGGTCACCGCCAAGGCCATGCCGGGCGACCAGGAGAAGAGCCTGGCGTCGGGGGCCAACGACTACGTCACCAAGCCCGTCGACACGAGCGACCTGATGGCCCGGGTCCGGAGGTGGCTGCCCGCGTGAGACCACGTCGAGGACCCCAGCCGCCCGAGTGACATTCCCCGCCGAGGAACAGGCCCACCGTGAGTGATCTCCGTCAGCCGCCCGAGCCGCACAGCGCCGCCGTGGGGGAACAGCCCGCGTTCCCGGGCGGCGAGCCGTCCGCCGGCGCGACCCGCGAGGAGGCCTCCCCCGTCGGCAGGCTGGCGGCGACCGTGGCCCGGCTGCGCCAGGAGGTGCGGGCGGCGCAGGCGGAGGCGGACGGCCGGGCCCTGATCGAGCTGGCCAAGGGCATCCTGGTCGAGCGGCTGGGCTGCGGTCCGGCGCAGGCCTCGAAGCAGCTCGCCGAGCTCACCGCGCAGGCGGGGGTGACCCCGCTGGAGTTCGCCGTCGAGGTGATCAACCAGGCCTCGCGCGACCGGCTCTCGGAGGTGACCAGCGCCTTCCTCGCCGCCACCGCCGCCGCCCCGGCCGACGGGCGCACCGCCTCCGGCGAGCCGCCCGACGGGCACTCCTCCGCCGTACGGCTGCGGGCCGCCGAGAGCGGGGCGCTGGCCGCCGAGGACACCCAGGCGGTCGCGGACTCCCTGTTGGAGCACGCGCTGACCCCGCTCGGCGCCGAGGCGGTGGCCATCTGGGCGCTGGGGGCCGACGGCTCCCTCACCCTGGCGGGCAGCGCCGGGTTCGCCCCGGCCGAGGCGGGACGCTGGCGGCATGTGCCGCCGGGGGTGACGACCGTGGCGCGCCGCGGGCTCACCGAACGCACCGGGCAATGGATCAGCAGTCTGTCCGAGACCGGCCTGCCCTCGATCGGACAGCACCACCACAGCGACGGCGGGCGGGTCGCCGTGCCCGCCGAGGCCGCCGGACGCATCCACGGGGTACTGGAGATCGCCTGGCCCGCGCCGCTGGAGTCGCCTCCGCCGCCGATCGTCCGCCAGGTCGAGGCGCTGGCCGAACTGTGCGCGCACACCCTTCAGACGTACGCGCTCCATCACCCCGACGGCACCCCGGCCCCGCGGGTCCTGCCGGACGTCACCGAGCTGATGGACCTGGCCGACGGACTGCACGACCCGGCTCTGGTGCTGGTGCCGCACCTGGGCCCCGACGGACGTCTCGTGGACTTCCGCATCCACCACGTCAACAGCCGCTTCCTCGACCCGGCAGGACGCCCGCGCGGTGTGGTGAGCGGCGCGCTGCTGCTGGAGGCCTATCCGATGGCAGCCGGCCACAGCGAGCTCTTCGAGCGGGTAGAGCGCGTCTACGCCACCGGCGAGCCCTTCCGCGCCCACCGGATGCGGCTGACCGCCCTGGTGGACGACGTCCAGCTGGCGGCGGTCGCCGACATCAACATCAGCCGGCACGGCGGCAGCGTCCTGCTCATCTGGCGCATCGAGGACGAGACGGCCCGCCTGGCGAGCCTGCTCCAGCACGCCCAGCGCCTCGGCCGCATCGGCGGTTTCGAGGAGAACCTGCTGACCGGCGAGATCACCTGGAACGGCCAGCTCTTCCACCTCTACGGCAAGCCCGCCTCCGAGGCCCCCGTGCCGCTGGAGGACCTGCCCGCGCACGCCCACCCCGACGACGCCGTGGCCATCGGCCGCTTCCTGCGCACCGTGCTCCACCAGCGCCGGCCGGCGTCCACCGCGTTCCGGTTGCAACGCCCCGACGGGGTCACCCGGCACCTCCGGGTCGTGGCGGAGCCGGTGCTCGACTCGGCGGGCCAGCTGTACGTCCTGCGCGGCGCCTACCAGGACATCTCCGCGCACCACTGGACCGAGGTCGCCCTGTCCGCCACCCGTGACCAGCTCGCCCACACCGAGCAGGAGGCCAGCGAACGCAACCGGCTCACCCTCCAGCTGCAGCACGCCATCATGCCCCCGGAGCAGGCTCCGCTGGAGGTTCCGGGGCTGGACCTGGCGGTGCGCTACCGGCCCGCGGAGACCCAGCACCTGGTCGGCGGTGACTGGTACGACGCCGTCGTGCTGCCGTCCCGGCTGGTGCTGCTGTGCGTGGGCGACGTCGCCGGGCACGGCATCGAGGCGGCCACCAGCATGGTCGTGCTGCGCAACGCGCTGCGGGGGCTCGCCGTCACCGGTGCCGGGCCCGGTCAGCTGCTGTCCTGGCTCAACATGGTGGCCCACCATCTGACCGGTGCCGTCACCGCCACCGCGGTCTGCGGCTTGTACGACCCCGAGAACAACACGCTGCGCTGGGCGCGGGCCGGGCATCTGCCGCCGGTCCTGGTGCGCGGCTCGGACGCGGCGCCGCTGCCGCTGGTCAAGGGGCTGCTGCTTGGTGCCGTACCGGAGGCGGTGTACGAGGAGCACGAGGTGCAGCTCGCCGCCGAGGACACGCTGCTGATGTACACGGACGGTCTGATCGAACGCCGGGACCGGTCCGTCGAGGAGTCGCTGGCGCAGTTCCTGACGGTCGCGCGGGCGGTCCCGCCGACGCTGGAGCAGCAGCTGGACCGCCTGCTCACCCACAGCAGGTCCGACACGGACGACGACACCTGCATCGTGGGGATCCGGGTGGCCTGACAGCAGCCTCAGTGCCGGGCCACCACCCGTAGCGTCCTGACCTCGGGGTCGGCGGCGTCCGGGATCAGGACGCCGTGCTCGACGCCGCTGCGCAGATAGTCCACGACCTCGTCGGTGACGACCTCACCGGGCGCGATCACCGGCACCCCCGGCGGGTACGGGCTGATCATCTCCGCGGCGATCCGGCCCGCGGCCCGTTCGGCGGGCACGTGGTCGACCTCGGCGAAGAACGCCTCGCGCGGCAGCATGGCCTGCTCCAGTTCCAGGGCCGAGGGCTCGGGCAGCCGGACCGGCGGCCTGCGTTCGATGGACTCGGCTCGCTCCGTGAGGGCGCGCAGGGCGTCCAGGAGGGCCGTCTCCGTCTCGTCGTCGTCCGCGTGGGTGATCGACGCGCTGATCCGGCAGGTGTCGGAGCCGCCCACGTCCACGTGCAGTGCGGCCCGCAGCCACTCGGCGGCCTGCATGCCGCTGATCCCGAGCTCCCGTACGTCGATCACGATCTTCAGGGGGTCGAAGTCGGCGGCGAGCCCCTCCTCCACGATCTCGTGCCCCATGGGCCGCAGGCCCGGCAGGTCAGCGGCCGCCTGCCGGATCCGTCGCGCGCGGTGCAGGGCGGTGTGCAGGAGCGCGTGGCCGTGCTCGACCATCTGGCGGCGCCAGCCGTCCAGGGTCATGTACACCAGGGAGGAGGCGCTGGTGGTGCCGAGCAGGTCCTCCCGCTGCTTGAGCGCCTCCGCCGAGACCCGGTCGTACTGGAGGTGGAAGACGGAGCTCTGCTCGATCGCCCCGCCCATCTTGTGCACGCTGGTGACCACCAGGTCCGCCTCGGCGTCCATGCCCCAGACGGGCAGCTCGGGATGGAAGGGCAGATGGGCGCCCCAGGCCTCGTCGAGGATGAGCGGGACGCCGAACTCGTGGCACACCCGGGCCACGCCCCGGACATCGGCGCAGGTCCCCCAGTCGGTGGGGGTGATCAGCAGCATGCCCTTGGCGTCCGGATGCTCCTGGAGTCGGCGGCGCACGTCCTCGGGCTCCGGCGGATGGGCCAGGTGCCGGTCACGGTCGAACTTGGGATGGACCCAGATCGGTTCGACACCATTGACGACGACGCCCGAGATCACGGACTTGTGCGCGTTGCGCGACAGCAGCAGCTTCTCCCCCGGTCCCGCCACGGCCAGCATCGCGGTCTTGACGGACAGGGAGCTGCCGCACGTGGAGAAGAACGCCTGCTCGGCGCCGACCGCGTCCGCCATCAGGTCCTGTGCGTCGCTGAGCACGCCCTGGGACTGCCGGCGGTCGTCGAGACCGTTGAGGGACAGGACGTCCGAGCGGAACACGTCGAGGCCGACGATCTCCGCCACCCGCGGGTCCACTCCGCGGCCCTGCTTGTGGCCGGGCGGACCGAAGACCATGTCGCCGCGGCGCCGGAACTCCTCCAGTGCCTCCAGCACGGGCACCCGTGAGTGGTCCATGGTTCCTCCCAGGTCCGTCCTGCCCCGTCCGGAGGTCGAAGCCGTACGGCCCGCTTGGTCTGCACACCGTGTTGACCGCAGAAGCCCGCCGAAACGCCCGGAACGGTCCTTGCGGGTCAGAACGGGTGCAGGTGGCGCTCCATCCAGTCCGCGGCGGCCCGGCGGAACAGGCGCCGGTTGTCCGCGCGCAGGAAGTCGTGCCCCTCGTCCCGCAGGACGAGGAGCTCGGCGGGGACACCGTGTTCCCGCGCGGCCCGTACGAACTGCTCGGACTCCCCCGGCGGCACGTTGGTGTCGTGTTCGCCGTGGACGGCGAGCAGCGGGGCCCGCAGGGCGTCGACACGGCTCATCGGGGACAGGGCGCGCAGCAGGTCCCGGTCGCGCTCGGGGTGGCCGTACTTGTGCGCCGCCGACTCCGCGATCCAGGGCTCGGTGCCCGCGAAGAAGGTCAGCAGGTCGGACATGCCGCACACGGCGACACCCGTGCGGAAGAGGTCCGGGTGCCAGACGAGGGAGGCGAAGGTGAGGTAGCCGCCGTAGGAACGCCCCATCACCGCCAGGCGGGTGGGGTCCGCGGGGCCCGCCGTGACCGCGTGCGCCGCGCAGTCCGCGACGTCGTCGAGCGCGGCGAAGCGGCCGGTGCCCAGGTCGGCGTCGACGAAGGACCGGCCGTGTCCGCCGGAGCCGCGGACGTCGGGGGCGAAGACGTCCAGGCCTCGTCCGAGCAGTTCGTGGTAGAGCGGGTCGAACACCGGGCGTTCCTGGTCCTCGGGGCCGCCGTGCAGGTGGATCACACAGGGTGCCGGCTCGTTCGGGGCGTGTCCCGGCGCCCGGTAGTACCAGCCGCTCAGGGGCAGGCCGTCCCGGGCGGTGAGGCGCGTCAGGACGGGGCGTACGGGCGCGCGGCCCGGCGGGACGGCGTCCTCGTCCCGGGAGGACCACGGGGTGCGCAGCAGGGACACGCCGTGGGCCCACCACACGCCAGGGCGGCGTTGTGAACCGGACAGCGCGAGGAGCAGCCGTCCCGTCCCGGCCGCCGTGACGCGCGTGACGACCTCGTGGGGCAGCGGCACCGGCCGTGCCGGTCCGATGACGGCCGCGAGCCCCTGTCCCGCGGGGGTCTCGACGACGTCGAGCTCGACGGCGCCGCGTACGTTCCACGCGAGTACGGCCGTCCGGCCGTCGTCCGCCGTCGTCAGCAGTTCGAGGCCGCTGTCGGCGCGCTGTGCGACGACGGTCCTGCCGAGCGGCGTGCCGTCGGCGTCGAGAGCGACGGCGAACAGCGCCGCGTACTCCCGGTCGGCGTCGCTGCGCAGCCACAGGGTCCGCCCGTCGGGCGAGAACCGGCCGATCCACGGGTCGCCGTCGGCGACCGGCAGGGTGAGGGTCGTCACCGCCTCGGCGAGACGCCGGACGACGGCCTCGCGGCGCCCGCGCGGGCCCCGGCGCAGCAGCGCCAGCCGGCCGTCGCGGGTCAGGTCGCACACCCGGAGGGTGGGGGCGTCCGGTTCGGTGGCGAGCAGGACGGGCGAGGCCAGGCCGTCGGGGTCGATCAGGTAGGCGGACAGGCCCCCGCCGGGCCAGGTCGTCGCCGGTGCCCCGCCCGGTCCCACGGCGTACGCGCTGGTGCCGAGGAGGGTCGCCCGGCCGTCCCGGGTCGTCCAGTGGCCCCCGGCGGTGTCCGGCGGCTGCCACCGGCCGTCCCCCGAGGCGCGGGAGGCGGCGGGTGCGCTCAGGGTGACGGCGACGGCGGAGCCGTCGTGGGCCCAGCATCCCAGGTAGGCGGAGGTGTCCGGGTCGGCGCCGGCCAGCAGGCGACGGCCGGTGCCGTCGGGCCGTACGCACAGCACGCGGGTGTGCTCGCCGCCGCCCGGCGCGGTGGTGTACGCGATCCACCGGCCGTCGGGTGACCAGGCCACCTCCTTGACCGGGTCCGGGGAGGAGTCGAGGAGCCGGACGCCCTCCCCGTCCACGGGCCCGGCCCACAGCTGGGGGACTCCGCCCCGGTCGCAGATGAAGGCCGCCTCGACGCCGTCGGGGCCGGCCGAGGGGTACCAGCAGCCGTGGGCGTGCAGCCGGGTCACGGCGTCCCGCGGGCCCTCCGCCTCGGGCAACGGCAGGGCGGCGGGGGCCGGGGCACGGGCGGCCCCCGGTGCCGGTACGGGCGCGGGCGGCGGCGTGGTCCGGGTGCCGGGCTCGCCGGTCACGTGATCCCGTGCGTCTGGAGCCATATCTCCAGCAGTGCCACCTGCCACAGGGCGTTGGCGCCGCGTGTGGTCCGGTGCTCGTCGGGTGCCGCCAGGAGTTCGGCCACGTACGACTCCTGGAAGATCCCCCGCTTCTTCGCCTCGGGGGCCTCGAGCGCCTCGCGCACCCGGTCCAGGACGGGCCCTGCCATGTGCCGGATGGCCGGGACGGGGAAGTAGCCCTTGGGCCGGTCGACGACGTCCCGCGGCAGGAGCTTGCGGCCGGCCTCCTTGAGCACACCCTTGCCGCCGTCCGCGAGCTTGAGCTCCGGCGGACAGGCCGCGGCCAGCTCCACCAGCTCGTGGTCGAGGAAGGGCACGCGGGCCTCCAGTCCCCAGGCCATGGTCATGTTGTCGACGCGCTTGACCGGGTCGTCGACCAGCATGACGTGGGTGTCCAGGCGCAGTGCGGCGTCCAGGGCGGTCTGCGCGCCGGGACGTGCCATGTGCTCCCTGACGAAGCGGCCCGACACGTCGTCCGGGAGCAGCAGGTGCGGCTGGAGGATGCCGGCGAGGTCGGCGTGGGGACGGTCGAAGTACGTCTCGGCGTACCTCTGCGGCTCCTCCTCACGGGCGACCGCGGCCAGCTCCGGGTACCAGTGGTACCCGGCGAACACCTCGTCGGCGCCCTGCCCGCTCTGGACCACCTTCACCTCCTTGGAGACCTGCTCGGACAGCAGATGGAAGGCGACCACGTCGTGGCTGATCATCGGCTCGCTCATCGCGGCGACGGCGTCGTCCAGAGCGGTCGACACCCGCCGCGAGGGCACCCTCATCCGGCGGTGGTCCGTGCCGAACTCCCGGGCCACCAGGTCCGAGTAGCGGAACTCGTCGCCCTCCTCACCGCCCTCGGCCTCGAAGCCCACGCTGAACGTCTTGAGGTCGCGCTGGCCCTCCTCGGCGAGCAGGGCGACGATCAGGCTGGAGTCCAGGCCCCCGGAGAGCAGGACGCCGACCGGCACGTCGGAGACCATCCGACGGCGTACGGCCGTGCGCAGCGCCTCCAGCACCGCGTCACGCCACTCGTCGGGCCCCATCCCCTGGTCCTCGGCGCGCCGGGTGTAGGACGGCTGCCAGTAGTGGTGGTCGCGGTGGGTGCCGTCGGGTTCGACCACCCGTACGGTGGCCGGCGGCAGCTTGCGCACCCCGCTCAGGACGGTGTGCGGCGGGGCCACCGTGGCGTGCCAGCTCAGGTACTGGTGGACGGCCACCGGATCGAGGGAGGTGTCCACGTCCCCGGCGGCCAGGAGGGCGGGCAGGGAGGAGGCGAACCGCAACCGGCCCGCCGCGGGCGCGAGATACAGCGGTTTGATGCCCAGCCGGTCGCGGCCCAGCACGAGACGCCCGGTGCGGTGCTCGACGAGGGCGAAGGCGAACATGCCGTAGAAGCGCTCCACACAGGCGGTCCCCCACTGGCGGTAGGCGTGGAGCACGACCTCGGTGTCGGACGTCGACCGGAAGCGGTGCCCGAGGCGCCTGAGCTCTTCGCGCAGCTCCTGGTAGTTGTAGACGCAGCCGTTGAACACACCGGTGATCTCGCCGTCGGCGTCGGTCATCGGCTGGGCGCCGGAGTCGGACAGGTCGATGATCTTCAGTCGTCGGTGTCCCAGCGCCACCGCGCCCCGGGTCCAGCTGCCCCGGCCGTCGGGTCCGCGGGCGGCGAGCCGGTCACTCATGCGCTCGACGGCCGCGAGGTCGGGCCGCTCTCCGTCGAAGCGGATCTCGCCGCTCAGACCGCACATGACGCGCCGCCCCCTTCCCGGGAACCTTCGGTCACGAGCCGGGACGGGGGTCCCGGGGCGCGCCGGCCGGTCGCGACCCGGGCGGAGATGCTGGACATCGACGAAATCCTTTCCTCGGAGTGTGCCGGACAGCGGGCGGGAAGCCGGGGCGAGCGGGCGCGGCCGCGCGCGGCGGGATCAGCTGCCGAGAACCTCCGGTGTCCCGGAACCCGCCCGGCCCGTGAGGGAGCGCCGGACCTTCCTGCGGGCGACGGAGGCCGCCCTGCGGTCCCGCCGCTCGCCGCGGGTCTCCGCGATCAGCAGGTCGGTGCAGGCCAGCAGGTCCTCGTCGCTCGCCTTGCGGCGCATGCGCTCGGCGGCGCTGCCCTCCGCCAGGGCCGCCTCGGCCAGATCACTGACGGTCTCCCAGTCGCCGTGGGCCTCCAGCGCGGGTCGCAACCGGGCGAGCAGTCCGCGGACGACGTCGGCGGCGGGCGCCTCCCGGTGGGTCCGGGGATCCACCAGGGCGCCCTCCAGGCCGGACCGGGCGGCCCGCCAGGAGGCGCCGCGCAGCCATTCGTGACGGCCGTCGCACCTCGCGGCTCCGGCCGCGCGCAGCTCAAGGGCCTCGGCCACCAGGGCGCGGAACAGGCCGGCGACGAGCACGACGGTCTCCACCCGCGGACAGGCGTCGCAGATCCGCAGTTCCAGGGTCCGCAGATGCGCGGAGGGGCGGACGTCGTAGTAGATCATTCCCGGGTCGCTGATGACCCCCGCGCGGACGAGGTCGCCCACCGCGGCGTCGTACTCGGCCGCGCTCCCGAAACAGCCGACGGGACCGGCGGTCGGCCAGCGCTGCCAGAGCAGGGTGCGCCAGCTGGCATAGCCGGTGTCGGACCCCTGCCAGAACGGTGAGCTGGCGGAGAGCGCCAGCAGGGCGGGCAGCCACGGGGAGACCGCGCACAGCACGCTCACGGCGGTGTCGCGGTCGGGTATGTCCACGTGGACCTGGGCCCCGCAGATGAGCTGCTCGTCGGCCACCCGGCGGTACTCCTCGACCATGTGGTGGTAGCGCGCGTCCGCGGTGGGATGGCCGGAGACGGCCGGGGCGAGGGGTGCCGTGCCCGCGGCCACCACCCCGAGCCCCAGCGAGGAGGCGGCCGCGTCGAGCCGCCGTCTGGTTCCGGCGAGGTCGGCGTACAAGCCGCCCAGGGACGCGTGCACCCCGCTGTTCGACTCCACGGTGGACTGGTGCAGCTCCGTCGTGAAGGTACGCCCCGGAAGCCGGCCCAGGACCGCCTCGGCACGTGGCACGAGCAGCCCGCTTTCCGCTTCCAGGATGTGGAACTCCTCCTCTACACCGATGCGCATGGCCACGTTCGCTCCTCGAGGTGTCGCGGAAGGTCCCGCTTGTCCCAGGGTGACCCCCAAGTGCCCATCCGGTCGACCGGTAAGCGTGGCTATGCGCATTTGATGGAGCTCGTTCACAGATGAGCGCTTTTTTCCGCTCAGTGGTGGGTGGTCCTGTCGACCAGCGCGCCGTACGCCAGTTGCAGCGCGTCGGCCCCGGCCAGAGCCGTGGCCGTGCCCATCGCGGTGCGCGTGGCGCGCGGCCACAGCAGCTGACCGGCGGTCAGGGTCGAGGCCACCCAGACGCTCATGCAGAACGGGCAGGTCATCAGCTCGCCCACGGTGTCCTTGCCGGTCTCGGACTGCGCTTCCTCGTGCAGTTCGGCGGGGCCCTGCGGACCGACGTACGTCGTGAAGGGGGCCCGCAGCGGGCTGGTCACCGACGCCTTGCTGATCAGCCGGCTCAGCCGGAAGGTGGCCACCGAGGTCAGGAGCACGTCCCAGGGCTGCGGCCGGTCGGGCAGGGGGCGCCCGCGGAGCCGTACCGCCGTGGCCCAGCCCGCCGTGTAGACGGTGAACGCGGTCATGGCCGCGAGGTAGCCGCGCAGGGGCCGGTCGTGCGTGCCCGCGTAGGTGCGGCCCGTGCGGCGCAGGAACGCCTGGGCCCGTCGGCCGAGGCGGCGGTCAGTGGATGTGGGCATGGTCCACCTCGCTCAGGTTCTGCTCCGGCTCACCGCCGTCCGCGTCCTGCCCCTCCTGACCGCGCAGGCGCACCTCGACCTGCCCGTCGGTGACCCGTACCTCGAAGGCGGGCTGGGGCGCGACGGCCGGGCCACGGACGTTCAGGCCGTCGGTGAGGCGGAAGACGCTGCCGTGCCAGGGGCACTGGACGCAGCCGTCGGACACCGTCCCCTCGGAGAGCGGTCCCGCCAGGTGACTGCACCGGTCGGCGAGTGCGTGGACGGTCCCGTCGGTCTCGCGCAGCACCATCACGGGCACGTCGTCCACGCTGCGCCGCACCGGCAGGCCGGGCGGGAGGTCGTCCAGGGCGCCGATCCGGTGCCAGCCCGGCGTGACGAGGTGGGGCACGGCCTCGGCGTGGTTGGCGCCGGCGGCCTGCCGGTAGGCCAGGTGACCGCCCAGCATGCCGCCCGCCCCGACCGCGGTGAGTCCCAGGAAGCCGAGGGTCCGGCCCGTCCGTGTCCGCCCGGTGGCGCGGCAGGCCAGGGAGGCCGTGTAGAGGGCGAGGGCCGCCGTGTTGGACAGCGCGTGCACCAGTCCCACGCGCTGCTGCGGAGGGTTCAGCTCGGCCCAGTCGACGGCGCCCGTCAGGGCCGCGGGGGTGGCGGCGGCCAGGCCGACGCCCACCAGCAGGCCCGCCTCACGGGGGCGGTCCCTGCGCAGGTCCAGCACGGCTGCGGACAGCCAACTGCCGATCGGCACCTGCACCAGCAGCGGATGGACGGGATGCCCCAGCCACCTGCCGTGCAGCGCGTCCCGGCCCCGCCCCAGCGGCAGGGACCGTATCCCCGCCCCGAGTTTGTCGATCACCGGGTCCAGCCGGGCCTCCCGCTCCAGGCGGGCGAACAGTCGCAGGACGCGGTTCTCTCGTGTACGTGGATGACGTCGTCGCGCGCTCATGGGGAGCCGGGTCTCCCTCCGCACGAGCGGCAAACGGAGGACGAGAGGGCCAGGCGCCCGGCCTGATGACCGCGCGCACGCGTCCGGAGTCCGGCTTGCCGGGACGGTCACGGCTTGGACAGAGCGTGGCGTCCGGGCCTGCCGGAGAAGGCGGCGCGGTGGGAGGGACGGGCCGGGCCGGTGGACTCCAGGCGCCGCAGCCACCGCCAGGCCATGGCCAGCAGTGCGGTGAAGACGGCCAGGAGCAGCAAGGAGGTCCACATGGGCCGGCTGCCGGGGGAATCCCACGTCGTCCAGGCCGACGATGCCGTCCACAGGGCGACGCCGACCGCGTAGAAGTTCCGCATACGGCGCAGTTGGCTCGCGGCGCGGGCAGCCGCGGAGTCGTCAGTGTGTGTCATGCCGGGCCGTGTACCCCGATCAAGGAGGTCCACCGGACGTTTCGCACGCGGGGCAAAGTGTTCAGCGATCGAGTTCGGGGAGCCGGGCCAGGCCGGTGTCGAGCATGATGCGGCCGACCGTCCCGGTCAGGGTGCTGTCCGCTCCGACGACGGTCTCCCCGACACCGGGCAGCAGATCCAACTCCCGGTACCAGTCCCGCAGTTGCGCTGCGCCGACCTCGTCCGCGATCGGCTTGGTGGCGTGCCGGGCGAGGGTCTGCTCGAAGGGCACGTGCAGGTAGTAGCCGTGGGTCGGGCCGCGGTGGTCGGCGCGCAGCCGGGCCAGCATCTCACCGTAGCGGTCGGCGTACAGAATCCCCTCCACCACGACGTGGAACCCGGCGTCCAGCGCGTAACGGGCGGTCAGCTCGATGAGGCCGATGTTCGCCGCGCCGGGCCGGTCGCGCTCCCGGAGCACGATCCGGCGCAGGTTGTCCTGTCCGACGATGGCCAGGCCGCGGCCGAAGCGGTCCCGCAGGCCCGCGGCGACGCTCGACTTGCCCGAGGCCGAATTGCCGCGCAGGACGATCAGCCGCGTCTGCTCCGTGCCCACCAACACAGCTGCCAACTTACCGTGGTCGGCGGCGCGTTCAGGGGCGGTGGTCGGTCGCCGCCATCCCGCGTACACCCCGGGCTGTACGGCGGGCGGCGGCGACCGAGATCGTCAGAGCACTGGATCGAGATGGGTCAGGACCGAGGCGTCCTCCTCGATGAGCGGTGCGAGGGCCGCGTTGAAGGGGGGACCGTACGGGGCGTTCAGGTGGGTTCGGAAGGCGTTCTCGTCGCGGTACACCTCGAAGATCCAGAAGGCGCGCGGGGCGTCGGCCTTGGTGTACACGTCGAAGGCGAGGTTGCCTTCCTCCGCACGGACCTTCAGGGCGTACTCCCCCAGCAGGCGGGCGACTTCGGCCGCCGCTCCCTCACGCGCGGTGAACTCGGCGTACAGGGTCCTGGTCACGAGGCGGCGTCCGCACGGGTGATCTTCTTCGCGCCCGTCATGATGGCGACCGCGTCCTCCATCGAGTACGCGTCGGGGGTGATGACGCCCGCGCAGCCGCCGAGGCGCTGGATGTGGATGCGGTCGGCGACCTCGAAGACGTTCGGCATGTTGTGGCTGATGAGGATGACACCGAGGCCCTGGTCACGCAGGTCGCGGACGAGTTTGAGGACCTGGCCGGTCTCCCGGACGCCGAGCGCGGCGGTGGGTTCGTCGAGGATGACCACCCGGCCCCCGAACACCGCGGTCCGGGCGACGGCCACGGACTGGCGCTGGCCGCCGGAGAGCGTCTCCACCGCCTGGTTGATGTTCTGGAGCGTGCCGATGCCGAGCCGCTTGATGTGGTCGGCGGCCTGCTTCTTCATCTCGCCGGTGTCGAGCATGCGGAACACCGAGCCGAGGATGCCCTTGCGGCGGATCTCGCGGGCGAGGAAGAGATTGCTGGCGATGTCGAGGGCGGGGGCCACGGCGAGGGTCTGGTACACGGTCTCGATACCGGCGTCCCGGGCGTCCTGCGGCCGCTTGAAGCCGACCTCCCGGCCTTCGACGAAGATGCTGCCCCGGTCCGGGACCAGGGCCCCGGACAGGCACTTGATCAGCGTGGACTTGCCGGCGCCGTTGTCGCCGATCACGGCGAGGACCTCGCCGGGGTGCAGGGTGAGGTCGACGTCGTTCAGTCCGACGACCCGGCCGAAGACCTTGACCAGGCCCTTGGCCTCGAGAACGGGGGCGGTGGCGGTCGTCACGACTTCACACTCCGGATCCACTGGTCGACGGAGACAGCCGCGATCACCAGGACGCCGACTGCGAGGACTTGGTAGTTCGGGTCGATCCCGGCCAGCGCCAGACCGTTGACGAACACCTGCACGATGAGGGCGCCGATCAGCGACCCGAACACCACACCGCGGCCGCCGAACAGGCTGGTCCCGCCGATGACCACGGCGGTGATGGACTGGAGGTTGGCGTTGAGCCCGCTGTTGGGGTCACCGCCGCCGACCCGGCCGACCAGGACCCAGGCGGCCACCGCGATGGTGACGCCGGCCAGCATGTAGGCGCTGAGCAGCACCCGGTTGACGGAGATGCCGGCGAGCCGGGCGGCCTCGATGTCGTCGCCCACCGCGTACAGGTGCCGGCCCCAGGCCGTGTAGCGCAGGGCGTAGCCGACCACGGCGTACAGGGCGATCATGAGGAGGACGCCGTACGTCAGGTTGAGCTGGCCGACGGCGATCGTCTGGCCGCTCCACATCAGGACGTTGCCCGGCTGGAGCGAGATGGTCTGGCCCTTGGCGTAGATCAGGGTGATCGCGGTGAAGACGCTGAGGGTGCCGAGGGTGACGATGAACGGCGGCAGCTTGACCTTGGTCACCAGCAGTCCGTTGACGGCCTGCGCCGCGACCGCGACGACGGCCCCGGCCAGCAGGGCGAGTCCGCCCGGCCAGCCGCTGTCGGCGACCAGCTTCGACATCAGCAGCGAGGCGAGCACCATGACGGCGCCGATCGACAGGTCGATGCCCGCGGTCAGGATGATCACCGTCTGGCCGACGGCGAGCGTGCCGATGACGGCCACCTGCTGAGCCACCAGCGAGAGGTTCTGCAGCGCGTAGAAGCGGTCGTTCACCAGGGAGAACACGATGGCTGCGAGCACCAGGACGATCGCCGGGCTGAGCGCCGGCTGGCGGTGCAGCACCGAGTGGATGCGCTGGCTGAGGGTGGCGGGCCGGTTGAGGAACTCCTCCGCCGGTGCCGGTGTGGCTTGACTGTCCACGTGAGTGGTCACAGGGGGGTCCTTCCGCTGTCTTCCCCGGTACGGCTCATGGGCTCGGGTGGTGCGGGTGCGACGCCGGCGCGCTGACGGCCGGCGTCGCACCGGGGTGGGGCGTCAGCTGCCCCAGCAGGCGGACGCGGCCTGGTCCGGGGACTGGACGGTCAGGCCCCCGAGGGCCTTGTTGGCCACCAGCGCGGTTCCGGTGTCGTAGAACGACTTGCCGTTGGTGACGCTGGGCTTGCTGCCGCCGCGGGCCAGCTTCGCGATCGAGCTCACACCGAGGGCCGCCATCTTGCCGGGGTACTGCACGGCGTCGGCGGCGAACTTTCCGCTGGTGACGTTCTTCAGGCCGGAGCAGCTGCCGTCGATGGCGTAGATCGCGACGTTCTTCTCCTTGCCGGCGGCCTTCAGCGCGTTGTACGCGCCTTCACCGGCGGGTTCGTTGATCGCGTAGACGACGTTGATGTCCGGGTTGGCCGACAGGCAGTTCTCCATCGCGGTGCGCCCGCCGTCGATGGCGCCCTGGGTGGGCTGGTGGCAGGCGATCGTGTACGTGCCGCCCTTGCCGCCGGTGTACTTGCCGGACTTGGCCTCCTTGCCGTTCTCGGTCTTGCTCCCCGGGTCGATGCCCATGCCCTCCAGGAAGCCGTGGTCGCGCTGGATGTCGACGGAGACCACCTGGTTGTTGAACAGGTCGAGCATGGCGATGACCGCGGGCTTGCCGTCCAGGGCGGCGGCCGCGTACTGGCCGTCGAGCTTGCCCGCCTGTTCGTTGTCGGTGGCGTAGGTGATGTCGGCGGTACTCGCCGGGTTGAGGGCGGTGTCGAGGGCGATCACGAAGAGGCCGGCCTGCTTGGCACGGCCCAGGGCGGCGTTCACGGCGTCGCCGTTGGTGGTGATCAGGATGCCCTTGTCGCCGCGCGATATCGCGTTGTCGATGGCGGTGATCTGGGTCTGGGTGTCGCCGTCGGAGCTGCCCGCGGCCACCGTCAGGTCCACGTTGTCCTTGGCGGCCTGGGCCTTGGCGTCCTTCTGCATGCTCACGAAGTACGGGTTGGTGAGCGTCTTCAGGATCAGCGAGACCCCGACCTTGTCGCCGCTGCCCGAGGCGGAGCCGCTGTCGGAGGAACCGCAGGCCGCCAGCGTCACGCCGAGGCACATGGTGACGCCGATCGCTGCCGCCCGGACGCGCGGACTGCGGCGGCCCGACACCTGGCTGCTGGAGAAGTTCATAGCTGATCCCTTTCGGAGCCGTCCCTTGGCCGACGCTGAGACAACGTTGACTGACGGGGATGCTGGACCCATATGGACGAGGGCGTCAAGGGGCTGGTAGACATACGTCGGCAACGAGTGAGTAACGCGCGACCCGGCTGGAGACAACGATGACTCAGGGCGAACCTCCGCCGCGGTCCCCCCGCAGCCGCCCCACGATGCGCGAGGTGGCGGCGCTGGCCGGCGTGGCCATCAAGACGGTCTCGCGTGTCGTCAACGGCGTGCCCACCGTGGACCCGGCGATCGTCGCCCGGGTCCGTGAGGCCGCCGACCAACTGGGCTACCGGCCCAACCTCACGGCCAGCAGCCTGCGGCGCGGGGACGGCCGTACGGCCACCATCGGCATGCTCGTCGAGGACGCGGCGAACCCCTTCTCCGCCGCCCTGACCCGCACCGTCGAGAACGTGGCGCGGGAACGCGGTGTGCTGGTGCTGGTCGGCAGTCTCGACGAGGACCCGGCGCGGGAACGCGAGTTGGCGCGGGCTCTCGTGGACCGCCGGGTCGACGGGCTGGTGATCGTCCCGGCCGGGCGCGACCAGAGCTATCTGATCAGCGAGCAGCGCTCCGGCACCTGCATGGTCTTCGTGGACCGCGAGGCCGGGCTGCTCGACGCGGACGCGGTGGTCTCCGACAACCGGCAGGGCGCCGTCACCGCCGTCGACCATCTGCTGCGGGCGGGTCACCGCCGGATCGCCTACCTCGGCGACCGGGCGTCCATCCCCACCGCCGCGCTGCGTTTCGAGGGGTACCGGCACGCGCTGGAGGTCGCGCACGTCAAGTGCGACGACGAGATCGTGCGGCACGTGGAGGCCAGTGAGGCGGCCGCCATGGCCGCGACCGAGGAGTTCCTGTCACTGCCGAACCCGCCGACGGCGCTGTTCACCAGCCAGAACCTGCTCACCATAGGGGCCGTTCGCGCCCTGCGCGCGCTGGGGTTGCAGCACTCCGTCGCCCAGGTGGGCTTCGACGACTTCCCGCTGGCGGACATCCTCAGCCCGGGCGTCTCGGTCATCGCCCAGGACGTCGAGCAACTGGGCAAACAGGCCGCCGAGACGCTCTTCCGCAGGCTCGACGGCGACGAGGCCCCCACCCGGACCGTCACCGTGCCGACCCGGCTGATCGAGCGGGGCTCGGGCGAGATCCCGGCGGCGGCGCGCCAGAACCGACTCTAGGAGCCGGGTGAGGGGCGCTGTGGCCGGGTCATGGCCCAGCGGATGGTCCGGGTCAGCGCCTGGCCGGTGGGATGCACCGCCATGGTCTCGACGAGGGGCAGGCGGGGCAGCCACAGCATGCTGCGGGCCCAGAGGGGCAGCAGGGCCACGGCGTTGGCGGCCAGGCCGCCGTAGAACGGGCGTACGGCGAGCGGCAGCGGGGGGCGGAGGAGCAGGTACCGGGCGGCGGCGCGGGCTTCGGGGGTGGCGTGCAGTTCGGGGAGGTAGGCGGTGAGCCGTTCGGACAGTTCACGGCGGTCGCGTGGCGGGTCGACGACGCCCAGGGCCTCGGCCACGCGTGCCGTGTCGGCGACGTAGGCGTCGTAGCCGGCGGTGTCCAGGGGTCGGGCTCCGTAGCGTTCGTGGGCGCGCAGGAAGCTGTCCGTCTCGGCGGCGTGCACCCAGCCCAGCAGGTGGGGGTCGGCCGCGTGGTACGGCGCTCCCTCGGCGGTCGTCCCGCGGATGTGCTCGTGGATGTCGCGGACCTGGTCGACGGCCCGCTGCGCGTCCTCGGCGGTGCCGTAGGTCGTCACCGCCAGGAAGGTGCTGGTGCGCTGGAGGCGGCCCCACGGGTCGCCCCGGTAACCGGAGTGACCGGCCACCGCGGCCATGGCGAGCGGGTGCAGGGACTGGAGAAGCAGCGCGCCGAGCCCGCCGATGAACATCGAGGCGTCGCCGTGGACCGTGCGGATCGGGCGGTCCGGTGCGAACCAGCGCGGCCCGGGGGTGTCGTGGATGCGGGCGCGGGTCGCCGGTCCCTCGGGGCCCGCGACCCGGCGGAACAGGGCCTGTCCCAGCTGTTCACGGACCGCGATCAGCATGAATCGGTCTCCCTGGCTCTACCGCTCGGCGGGGGCGCGCCGGGCGTCCCGGTCCGAGGCGGGCCACACGTAGGGCAGGTCGTCGGGGGTGCCGGCGAACATCTCGGCGTACGTCTGCGGGTCCTTGCGCAGAAGTGCCGAGCGGTGGCTCTCGTGGAAGGCCTCGTCGCCGAGCCAGGGCGGCAGTTCGCCGTCGGCGGCCAGTTGCCGCTGGTCGCGCACCGCGGTGCCGGGCCGCGGTGCGGGCAGTCCGGCGAGCAGCGAGGTGGCGCAGCTGTCCTGGTGGCCCTGTTCGCACCAGACCCGGCAGACCTCGAGGCCGTACCGTACGAGCGCCTCCTCGTACCCCGTCCACATCCGCACCGCCGGGTGATGGCGCCAGCCGTATCCGGGGACGGTCAGACCGCGCAGGACCTGAAGGGTCTCGACCCGCTGCTTGCCCAGCCGGCGCCGGTCCAGCAGCAGGGCCGACTGCCGGAAGTCGGGGTCGGGCAGGAAGGTCTGCATCGGGACCCGCTCACTTCCTGCGCAGGGAGGACGGCTTGTGGACCGCCGTCCTCCCGGACTTGGCGCTGCGCACCTCGTACTGCGGGTCCTCGGGCGAGGCGTCCACGGTGCGGCCGGCGGCTTCGGTGCGTCGGGTGATCTTCCGTTCGACCGTGCCCTCGGCGGTGCCGCCGTGGCTGCTCCAGGTGACCTCGTCGCCCCGGGCGAACTTCTTGTCCTGGGCCCTGTCGTCCTTCTTCTTCGCCATCGTGGGTCCTCCGTCCCTGTCCCCGCGGGTCGGGTGGTGCGCCGTCTGTCTGCTCTCCCCCTCTGCTTCCTCGGTGGATCGGCGTTCGGATGCGGTGCGGCTCCCCGTGCGGCGGTCAGCCGCGCCGGTTCAGCCCCTGCCGGCCGACCGTGGCGAGGACCACGGCGGCCGCGCCGGTGCCGAGGACGGCGCCGGCGACCACGTCACCCGGATAGTGCACCCCGGTGTGGATCCGTGAGTACCCCACCGCGCAGGCCAGCAGACCGAGCGGCACGGTGACGACGGGCAGGGCGGGCCCCACCGCCGCGGCGAACGCGACCGCGGACGCGGTGTGGCCCGAGGGGAAGGACGCCGACTCCGGCATGGGCACGTGCCGGCCGGGGAACGGCGAGTCCACGGCTCGGTGCGGACGCGGCCGTCGCACCAGGCGCTTGCCGAGCAGGTTCGCGCTCGCGGAGGCGACCCCGATGGCCGCGACCCCGAGCGCGGCGGCCCGCCGGGGCCGGCCGGGGAACAGCGCGAGCAGACCGGCGACCGTGAACGAGATCTTGGAGTGGTCCGCCGCCGCGGACAGCCGGCGCAGGGCGTGGTCCAGCGTCGGCGTCCGGGTGACGGTCACCGCCTCGTACAGCGCCTGGTCGAGGGCGGCGAGATCGCGCAACAGGTCCCGGGCGACTTCCTGGTCCCACTGGGGTCGGTCAAGCATTGCTCTGCTCCTGGTTCTTGTCGGTCGGAAGGGGAGTTCGGCCGAGGGCCAGCCGGACGACACGGCGCCAGTCAACCGACGGGGCGGTGTACGGCGCTCCGGGACGGTTCCGGGGTACCCGCATCCGCAGGACTCCCGGCCGTACGGTGCACACGACGGGCTGGGGCAGCGTCAGCGCCTCCCCGTCCACGGCCACCGGGATGACCTCCGCGTCGGCCTCGACGATCACGCGCCGGGCGGTCAGCACGGTGATTCCGCGGGCCCGTTCACCCCGCAGCGCCAGTTCGGCGGCCTGTGCCGCGCTCGCTATCCGCACGGCGACCACGCCGAGCTCCCCTCCGTCCAGGCGTGGTCTGCGCCCGGCACCCAGCGGGTCGCCCAGCGCATAGGGGTTGTTGCTCACCAGCAGGGCCTGCGGGTCCTCGATCTGCTGCTCGCCCACCTTGGCCGTCAGCCGCGCACCGGCCTCACCGCCCAGCAGGTCGGGCAGTCGTTCGAGGGCGGTGGCCGCTTTGGCGTCCCGGTACTCGGGGTTCTGCACGATCTCCGCGTACGTCCCGAAGGAGACCGTGTTGACGAAGGGCCGCCCGGCCACGTCCCCCAGGTCGACCCGGATCTCCACCCCGTGCGTGAGGGCGTCCAGACCGGCGGCCGGGTCGTCGCGGTCCAGGCCCAGGTCCATCGCGAAGTGGTTGCGGGTCCCGGCGGACAGCACCATGAACGGCAGCCCGTGCTCGACGGCCACCGCCGCCACCAGGGCCTGGGTGCCGTCGCCGCCCGCCACGCCGAGCAGGTCCGCGCCCTGCGCGACGGCCTCGCGGGCCAGTGCCGCCGGATCCGGGTCGTTGTCGAGGTCGAGCAGGATCACCCGGGCGCCCAAGGCCTCGGCCCGCTCCACCAGCGCGTGCTCGCCGACCTTCCCGCCGCCCGACCGGGGGTTCATGATCAGTACGGGTCTGCGCGGCGGCCGGACCGAGCGGGACCGCCGCCCTCTCGGCGCCCGGAGCCGACGCAGGGCGCTGCGGGCGCTGGCCAGCGCCGCACCCCACAGTGCCAGCGCGACCGCGGCGAACGGCCACAGGCCGGAGACGGCGTACAGCACCAGGACGGCGATGGGCGCCGCCAGCGCCAGCAGGGCGCCGCACACCCGCGCGATGCCCCGGTGTGCCACGGCCCACCACAGGCCCGCACCGGCCAGGGCGATGCCGACGAGGCCCAGCAACAGCAGGAGCCAGTGGCCCGCCGCCACCACGGCCGCGACCACTCCCGCCAGACAGAGCAGCGCGAGCCGGGCGAGGTTCTGCGCCTCCAGGCGGGAGCCGGCATGCCGGTGACCCTGCTGTGCACCGTCCGGCACGGCCTCGTCGTCGGCTCTCGTCGTCTTCATGATCCCTCGGGCAGTCCTGTGAGGGGCGTGTGCCGCGCGCGTGACACCTGGTGCCCGCGGTGCGGAACCCGCCCGGCCTCTCCCGTCCATGATCCGTACGGCATGGTGGCCCCACGATCTCATGCCCGGGCCGGACCGGGACGCCCCCACACAGGTCCGCGGATGCCCTCAACGGGTCACGACATGCCTCTCGTCCGGGACGCAGTGGGTCATGGTCAGTCCCTCCACGTCGCGCGGAGGGTTCTTGCCGAGGTTCGACAGGCGCTTGCGGTCCTCGTCGGTGAGGTCCTGGGAGGCCAGCGGTTCGAGGCCGGCCACGTCCTCCGGGCTGATGCCGAGCCCCTCGCCCACCCGCAGCCCCAGGTCGTTCTCGACCAGCAGGAAGTGCCAGACCATGCGCTCCTGCACGGGCCGGTCGCACTGCGCGAGCAGGTCGGTGAAGTTCTTCACCAGGTCGTCGCGCTCCCAGTCCTCGAGGAGCAGGTAGCGCTGCCCGGCCTGCAGGTAGTCGTTGGTGCGGGGGATCCGCTTGCGCGTGAGCCGCCCGCGGATCTCCGGGCCCTGCTCGTCCTCGGTCGCGTACTGGCCCTCGCGCAGGCCGCCGGTGATGGACGGCTCGTAGTTGACGATCGGGTTCTCGCCCCCGCGGTCCACGTGGTACGTCATCTGGCCGTCGCGCTGGTTGGTGCGCACCTCGGCGTGCTTGGCCTGGTTGACGGGGAGCTGGAGGTAGTTGGGGCCGACCCGGTAGCGCTGGGTGTCGCTGTAGGAGAAGGTCCGGCCGACGAGCATCTTGTCGTCGGAGAAGTCCAGGCCGTCGACGAGGACCCCGGTGCCGAAGGAGATCTGCTCGTTCTCGGCGAAGAAGTTCTCCGGCATCCGGTCGAGCACCATCCGGCCCACCGCCTTGGGCGGGAAGTCCTGCTCGGGCCAGGTCTTGGTGTCGTCGAGCGGGTCGAAGTCCAGCTCGGGGTGGTCGTGGTCGTCCATGATCTGGACCAGGAGCTCCCACTCCGGGTACTCGCCCCGGGCGACGGCCTCGTACAGGTCCTTGGTCGCGTGGCCGAGGGAGTCGGCCTGTACGTTGGCGGCGTCCTCCTCGGTCATGCTGCGCACGCCCTGCTTGGGCATCCAGTGGTACTTGACGAGGACGGTCCGGCCCTCGTCGTTGACCCACTTGTAGGTGTTCACGCCGAAGCCCTGCATGTGGCGGTAGTCCGCGGGGATGCCGCGCGGGCTGAACAGGTTGACCAGCATGTGCATCGACTCGGGTGTCTGGGACATGAAGTCGAAGATGCGGCGCGGCTGCTGCTCGAAGGTGACCGGGTCGGGTTTGAGGGCGTGGATGACGTCCGGGAACTTGATCGCGTCCCGGATGAAGAAGACGCCCAGGTTGTTGCCGACCAGGTCCCAGTTGCCGTCCTCGGTGTAGAACTTCACGGCGAAGCCGCGGGGGTCGCGAGCGGCTTCGGAGGAGTCCCGGCCGCCGATGACGGTGGAGAAACGGACGGCCAGGTCGGTGCGCTTGCCGCGCTCCTGGAACAGCTTGGCGCGGGTGTACCGGCTGATCGGCTCGTCGCCCCAGCTGCCGTAGGCCTCGAAGAAGCCGTAGGCGGTCACGCCGCGGGCATGCACGACGCGCTCGGGGATGCGTTCCCGGTCGAAGTGGCTGATCTTCTCCAGGAACTGGTAGTTCTCCAGCGTGGCGGGCCCGCGGGCGCCGACGGTGCGCTGGTTCTGGTTGTCGTGGACCGGGTGGCCCTGGCGGTTGGTGAGTACCTCGCGGTCGTCCCCGGGAGCGGGACCGGTACCGGACACATCCGTCATGATCTAGGGCTCCTTCGGTTCGTGGCCGACGGCGGGCCCCGGCACAGCGGGCGACCTCCGGCCAGTGGTGGCGGATCACCCGAGTACCCGGTCGGCTCACGCCACTCACGCGATGGATGCCGGCCCTCGCGACGAGGTCGACCCGCCCGACGAGGTGGGCCCGCACGCCGGGTGGGTGCGGGCCCGGGGGATCACGCGCCCGCCACCAGCGCGTCGCCGCCGGGGCGGACGCCGGACGTGCCGGAGGCGGACGGGGTGCCGGACGCGCCGGACAGCTGGCGGCGGGCCGCGGTCAGCGCGGAGTCGATGTCCCGGGTTCCTGTGGCGATGCACAGGGTGTAGGAGACGTCCTCGAGGCGCTGACGTGCCTCGACGCTGCCGTCCTCCGCGTGGAGCACCCGCAACGCCTCGTAGCGCTCGAGGAGATCGGTGAGAAGGACGGGGTGGGCCATGAGCATGGTGTGCTCCTCCAGCTGAGCAGTGGAAGTGAGGACTGCGCCACGGAAGAGCCTCGGGCGGCAGGCACCAAGAAGAGCCGCTTCGGCCGCTTCCGCGGTGGGCCTGTGATCCCAAGCACCTGACCGCCGTCTGCCCCCGCCCCGGCGGACCAAACCATGACCGGCGGGGCCCGGGGCGATGGGGGTTCCCCACCTCGCACGACGCCGCGAGGTCAGTCCCGGCGGGCGCCGACGTCGCCGTTGACGGTGGTCAGCGTCATGGTGTGGTCCTGGTCGGCGTGTCGCACCGGGACGGCCACCGTGGCGCGGCCGTTGTCAGTGGTCGCGGTGACCCGGTAGGCGGGGCTGTCGTGCGGCACGGTGACGTCGACGGAGCCGTTGACGGTCGTGGCCGTGACACCCGAGGGGACCGCGGCACAGCCGAGCAGCACGTCCCCGTTGGTGGTCGCGGCATACAGCCGGCGCGCTTCTACGGCCGTCGCGCGCACCGAGCCGTTGCGGGTGGACAGCCGCACGTCGGCGCCGTCCCGGCCCGAACGGGTCAGCGTCACATCGCCGTTGACGGTGGTGACGTCCAGGGCGGCGGCGACACCCGCCACGTCTACGCCGGCATTGCGCGCGGTGGCCGTGACGTGCATGCCGTCGGGGATCTCCACGTACGGCATCCGGGGGCAGTCCCCGTCGCCCTCGCTGCGGTCGGCGCACGTCAGGTCGAGCGTCCAGACGTCCTTGTGGTGCGACCAGTGTCCTTCGACGCGGTCGTCCACCGTGACGTGGTCACCGTCGGCGGGGCGCAGCCGCAGGCCGTTGTCGGTGGCGATCACCACCTGTTCGCCCGAGGCCGCTCCGCGGAGCGTCTGCGGGCCGTGTGCTCCCCCGCCGTGGTCATCGCTGCACGCCACGGCGAGCGGCAGCAGCGCCGCCATGGCGAGGAGTAACGTCGAACGCCGTTTCGGCAAAGCCTTCATAGCTCGTCGGATGCCCCGCTCCCCCGCGGCCATGACGGCGGGGCGGCGGGCGGCGGGACGGCGGGCGGCGGGACGGCGGGGCGGCGGGCGGCGGGACGGCGGGCGGCGGGACGGCGGGCGGCGGGACGGCTTGCTTACGGCACCGGCACCGAGTCCGTGTCCTGCGCGCCCTCGGTGGCCGCCAGAGCCCTGTTGCGACGCACCGAGGACCAGAAGGACCAGCCGATCAGGACCACGCCGACGAGGCCGGTGATGATCTCGTTGATCTCGTACTGGATGGTGACCATGAGGATCACCGCGAGGGCGCCGATCGCGTAGTGGGCGCCGTGCTCCAGGTAGACGTAGTCGTCGAGGGTGCCCTGGCGGACCAGGTACACGGTCAGCGACCGGACGTACATCGCGCCGATGCCGAGGCCCAGCGCCATCAGGACGATGTCGTTGGTGATGGCGAACGCGCCGATCACGCCGTCGAAGGAGAAGGAGGCGTCGAGGACTTCGAGGTAGAGGAACATGAAGAAGGCGGCCTGGCCCGCGAGTTGGACCGCCGACCCCGAGGAGCCGGAGCGTTCGGCCGCTTCCTCGCGTTCCTCCTCCTCTTCCAGCCGGTTCTCGAAGTAGCCGGACAGGCCCCCGACGACCATGTAGGTGATCAGACCCGCGACACCGGAGATCAGGACGGTCTGCGCCTTGTCGACATGGGCGCCGCCGTGCTGGTGGGCGTGGGTGGCGAAGGTGAACGCGGTGATCAGCAGGACGACCAGGGCGATGCAGACCGACAGCATGTCGACCTTGCCGAGCTTGGCCAGCGGACGCTCCAGCCAGGCCAGCCACTTGATGTCCCGGTCCTCGAAGATGAAGTCCAGGAAGATCATCAGCAGGAACATGCCACCGAACGCGGCGATCGCCGGGTGCGCGTCGGTCACCAGCTGCTGGTAGCGGTCCTTGTCGGTCAGCGCCAGTTGGACCGCGTCGTACGGGTTGAGTTTCGCGGTGATCGCGACGATGACGACCGGGAAGACCAGCCGCATGCCGAACACGGCGATCAGGACGCCGACGGTGAGGAAGATCCGCTGCCAGAAGGCGTTCATCTTCTTCAGGATTCCGGCGTTGACCACCGCGTTGTCGAACGACAGCGAGATCTCCAGCACGGCCAGGATCGCCACGATGCCGAACGCGGCCCATCCGTCGTACAGCACTCCCACGGCCAGGCCGAGCGCGGTCACCGCGAACGCCCAGCGGAAGGTCTTCAGAATCACTGGCACCAAGTCCTGTTGTCGGGCGGTCGCCGGAGACGGGCGCGAGAGCCCGTGGCGTCACGGGCGTTGTCTATCACGGCGGTCCGTCGCCCAGGTGTCCTGGGGGTCGGGTTTCATGCACCGGCGGGTGCTCGTACCGCGAGAAGGGCGACGTCGTCGTCATTGCGGACGTGCCGGACCCGCCGCAGCACCTGGTCGGTGAAGGAGGTCAGGGGGCGGTGGGCGAGGGAGGCCGCGTGTCTGCGCAGGTGCTGCATGCCTTCGTCGAGGGTCTGGCCGGGTGCCTCGATCAGTCCGTCGGTGTACAGCAGCAGGGTGGACCCGGGCGGCAGCACGGCGCTCGCGTCGGTGCGCGGGGTGCGGACCCCGGTGCCCAGGAGGATGCCGTGACCGTCGGTGAGGAAGTGCGCCAGGCCGTCGTGGCTGATCAGCAGCGGTGGGGGGTGACCGGCGTTGGTCCAGGTCAGCTCCCAGTGGCAGTCGTCCCGCTCCTCGACCCGGGCGAAGATCATGGTGGCCATGCTGACGTCGGTGATGTGCATGACGGCCTCGTCGAGCCGGGCCACGATGGCGCTCGGTGGTTCCTTGTGGGCCCAGGCGTAGGCGCGGAGCATGTTGCGCAGCTGCGCCATGCCGGCCGCGGCCTCCAGGTCGTGGCCGACGACGTCCCCGACGGCCAGCGCGGTGGCGCCGTCGGACAGGGAGAAGGCGTCGTACCAGTCGCCGCCGACCTGTGAGGCGTCGGGGGCGGGCAGATAGCGGGCCGTCATCTCCAGTCCGGGCACCCGCGGCATCTGGGGCAGCAGATGGTTCTGCATGGTCTCGGCGACCTTGCGCTGACGCTGGTAGAGACGTGCGTTGTCCAGGGCCAGTCCGGCACGGCGGGCGATGTCCTCGATCAGGGGGAGATCGGCGGTGGTGAAATCCACCTGGTCCTGGGCGCGGCCGAGGGTCAGGGCGCCCAGCACCGCACGGGTGCTGCGGATGGGGGCGATGACGGCGGAGCGGATACCGGTGGCCTTGAACAGGCGGCGCTGCTCGACGGCGATGCCGGAGTCCGGTTCCCGCTGGTAGGTGCGCGGGCCGGCCAGCGCGGAGGCCACCCCGCGCAGTGCCCGGGACAGGGGCATCGGGGAGTCCTCGGGGACGGGCGGCATCGGTCCCTGGAGGTCTTCGTGGCTGACCAGGCCGTCGCCCTCCGCGTGGACGACCGCGGTACGCCACACCTCGTCCCGCTCGGTGATGAGGTCGACGACGACCCAGTCCGCCAGCCGGGGCACCACGAGCTCAGTGAGCCGGCGCAATGCCTCCTCGACGTCGAGCGTGGACGTCAGCCGGGTGGTGGTCTCGGCCAGCAGCGCGAGCCGCTGGAGTTCCGGCATCGGCTCGGGGGCCGCGTCCGCGTGCGGGCGGCGGCCGCTCTCCGGGGTGCGCAGGGCGTGCAGGAGCACCAGCGTGGCATCCTCCACGCCGCCCCCCTCGTACGGGGTGATCATCCAGGAGACCGGCAGCAGGGTGCCGTCCCCGCACTCGAAGTAGTCTTCCTCGGCCTGTGCGGTCAGCCGGGCGTGGAAGGCCTGGCGCATGCGGCACTGGCTCCTCGGCAGGGGGTGGCCGTGGGCGTCCCGGTGCAGCAGGTCGTGCGCGTCACGGCCGAGGAAGCGCTCGGCGGGCCGGACCAGCAGCTGTTCGGCATGGGCGTTCACCGCGAGGACACGGCCCTCCGCGTCCACAACGTACGCAGCGGTCCCGATGGCCTCCAGCACGCGGGGCAGCCCGGCGGCGGGGACCGCTGGTGATCGTTTCCCGAGGGGCTCGGTGTCCTCCGGCCCTGCCATGTGGCGCTCTCCTCGCTGATCAGCCGCGTGCGTCGGCGCACGTTGGGTCGGTTCACGGGACCCGTCGGTTCCGCTCTTCCCGGGTGCCCCGGCATCGGTGCATCCAGCCTCACCCACTGAGACGTCCGTGAAACCGGGTTCCCCCGGGTCGCCGAGGGAATGCGGGCCGGCCGAAGCGCCTGGTCGCAGGGGAGGCGACCGAGGTCTCGCGAGGCGTCGTCGTGGATGTCGACGGGGTGCCGCGGTGGACCGGCCCTCCGGACGGCCGTACCAGGCGTCTGTGGCGAGCGCCGCCCGGCGCGCCCCCCGGCGCTTCCGTGCGCTGGGGGAAGTCTGGCCGAATTCCCTCTGCGTGCAAGGGACTTGGCCGCGCGCTGGGTATCCGTGGAGAGAGCGGCGCGAGCGGGCGTCAGAGGGAGGGCCGGGGCTGTGGCACGTCTGGCGTGGACGTCCGGCCCCCTCCCGTCGCGTCGGCTGCGGAAGCGGCTTCTCGTACGCCGGCTGCGCGCCGAAGGGCTCTACGGCCCCAGGCTCCGTGAGGTGCTGCCCGCCTTCGCCGGTGTCGTGGTGGTCGTGTGCGCGGTGGTCGCCGCGCTCACCGTGGGCTACCACGCCGTCGGGATCGCCGTCCCGGTCGCCGGTGCGGCGTTCCTGGCGCTGGGCGTGGTCGCCGGGGTCCGGCGCGGGCGCCCCGGTGCCCGCCGTCGCCTCGGGTACTACACCGCTGACGAGCTGTTCGCCCTCGACACCGAGGGGCTCGCGCTGGCGGTAGCGCGGATGCTGCGCCGGGACGGGTGGCGGGTACGGCTGCTGCCCGCGCCGGACCGGCCGCGTCTGTGTGCCCGGGACGCGGCCGGTCGCCGTATCGACGTGGCCTTCCGGCCGGTGGCGGAGCCCCTCCCGGACGAGGACCTGCCGCATCCCCACCCGCACCGCGGGGACCGGGAATCGCCGCTGCGCCTGGTCGTGCACCGTGGTGTCTTCAGCGCCCGCGACGTCCGCTGGGCCCGGCGCGAGGAGACGATCCGGCTGCTGGACGGTCCCGACCTCCGGCGCTGGGCGGCGGGTACGCGCCTCAACGACCTGTTGGCGCGGGAGAACTGACGGATCGTGAGGTTCTCCGAGGGAGGTCGCTCAGATCCGCCCGCCGGTCAGACGGGTGATCGGACCGTGGGTGTGGCGTCCGGCACGGCGGCCCACCGCGTACGAGGTCGCGCTGAGCACCGTCAGGCCCGCGCCCACGCCCGCGGCGATGAGCTTGCGCTGGGCGACCACCGTCCAGGCCGTCTTGGCGACGGCCGCGGCCTGCCCCGAGGCGGCGATGACGGTCTGCCGGCCGGCCTCGACGCTCTTGGCCGCGGTGTGCGCGGCCCCACTGGCCGCCTTGGCCGCACGCTCCGTCGCGTCCTTGCCCGCTGACGCGGCGTCATCCGTCTTCGTGGCAACCGTCTTGGCCGCCTTGGACGCCGGGGCGGTGGCCTTCGCCGTGGTGCGCCGGGCCTTGGACGCGGTCGCCCGGGTCGGCGCGGAATCTTGGTTCGTCTGCTCGTTCGATTCACTCATGGACATCGCGTTACCGCTCGCTCCGACGGCAAACACGCTCCGCCGAGAGCGTTTCGCCGCGCGGCCGCGGGTTGCGGCCCGGCGCGGGGTGAGCCC